>NZ_BCAZ01000003.1:0-240725 GCF_001320205.1 Pseudomonas sp. NBRC 111123 | reverse complement strand
TAGCGAGCAGCGGCTCAAGACCCTCTCCGATACGGCCAAACAGCACAACGCCGACGCCCTGCAAGCCGGCCTCGACAGCCTGACTCAGCTCAACGCCGACGCCGACGTTACCTACGGCAACGACAACAGTGCACCGAGCCAGGGCCCGAGCGAACAGCAACGCAACGGCGGCGACACCGCCTGGGCGATCCGCAGCGGCGGCCGCGGCAAGACGCCGGGGTACAAGAAACCGCTGCTGATCGCCTCCTCCCCGGCCGACATCGCCACCGCCACGCCGCAGAACACCCACTTGCACAGTGGCAAGCACCTGACGGTGAGCACCGGTGAGGACGTCAGTATTGCCAGCGGCAAATCGCTGCTGGCCAGCGTGGTGCAAAGCATCAGCCTGTTTGCGCAGAACGCCGGGGCCAAGCTGTTTGCCGCCAAGGGCAAGGTGGAATTGCAGGCGCAGAGCGATGCTATGGAGCTGATTGCCAAACAAGGCATAAAGATCACTTCCACCGCCGCCGGCATCGAAGTCGCCGCGCAGGAAGGCATCTTGCTCACCAGCGGTGGCGGCTACATCCGCATCAAGGACGGCAACATCGAGATTCATGCGCCAGGGACGATTGATATCAAAGGGGCGAAGAAGATGTTCAGCGGGCCGGCACAGCTCAACCGGGAGAGCCCGGCCTGGCCTGAATCGTCTGTGACCCAGAGCCTGTCGTTCTTTGCCGGGAATACAAATGCGGGCAGCTCTGGCGCTTGGGCTGGCATGCCTTACAAACTTTATGCTGGCGGCTCAATGATCGGGCAGGGGGTGATGGACAAGTCCGGAATGATAGCTGTCGACCACCACCCGACGACATCTGACTATACCGTAGAACTTGCAAATGGGATTCGCTATGACATACCTGTAGGCGGCCAGTACAAGGGAGAAAACAAAAATGCCGAACTGGCCAATAGCGGCTTTCACCGCCACGAAAGCAAAACCCATCCGGATGTCAACCAGCCCGGCACGCGTAGCTTTTTCAGAGACAGCTATGCATCGCTTAACAACCCAGATTCAGAGGAGAATTAAATGACGACCTCCAGTTCAATTACTTCTCCGATCGCTACGGGTAAAACAACGTCAGCCACGTTAAATCTTCCGTGGTTTTTACAAAAAACTGAGTATCACCCGGTCCCGGCAACGTTTGAGCCCTTGGTGAATGGCGAACGTGCGTTTGGTGCGCTGTATGATGCGATCATGGCTGCTACAACAAGCATTGATTATATCTGCTGGGGCTTTCAGCCCTCGATGCATTTCAAACGCAATGGCAATACGGGCGATTTGTGTATAGGGGATTTGCTGGTAAAAAAAGGGGCTGAGGGCGTAAAGGTCAGGATTCTTTGCTGGTATCTACCGCCAGCACAATTCATGGAAAATCCAACACCCGGCAACAATGCAATAAGTTTTCTTTCTGCAGGGAAGCAAAATCGTAATGACGCGCAAGAAGAGTATGATTTGAAATGGTATGAGCAAGCCCGGCTCACTGGCGTAGCTGATCGAAACTCTATACTGAATGATTCACCCTACTACCTGAAGAATGTAGAGTTTGCGACGCGGGGCTTTGGGGCCATAGAGCGCGTGGAGATTGTTTGGCAGCTTCTCGTGAACGGTGCGGATAAGAACGGTTCAAAACTTAATAAACTCTTGAGCACTGGGGCGATGTCGGCTGCTCCTACCCATCATCAAAAAATGGTGCTCATTGACTATGAAAAGCCTGATAAAGCTATAGGCTTTGTCATGGGGCACAACACGTTAGACGCATACTGGGATAGGGACGATCACAGCTATGCGAGGATGCACGCTCGTTTTGGTAGAAATGGTGCAACGCCGCGGCAGGACATCTCCAGCAAAGTAACAGGGCCGATCCTTGAGCACCTCAATCACAACTTCTGTCAGGCGTGGAAGCGTGAAACCGGCGTTGATCTGCTGTCGAAACGTAAAAATAGTGCAGCGAATTTAAAGGTTCGACCCGATGCAGGCACACCTGTCATGGCGCAATTGCTTCGTACGCAGCAGCAGGAAGGGGTGCATGATATCAAGGCGCTTTATCTGAAGGCGACCAATAACGTCACAAATTATATATACATGGAGAATCAGTATTTCAGATGGGAGCCTGTTGCAACCGCAATAAAAAATGCGGCGCAAAAGCAGCTGGAGTGGGGCAGGAACCATGCGAAACATGGAGCCATTTACCTGTTTGTCGTGACTAACTCAAGCGACGAAGGAATGGGTGACGGCTCAATGAACACTCACAGGATGTTGCGCAGCCTGGGGCGGGAAGATGTCATGCCTACCGTTTCGAAGCTTGAGCGTAATGAAAAGCTGGATGAACAACTTAGGCTTGCACGCTCAGAAACGATAAGCGCCAGGCAATCCTTGATGTCACTTAACTATGTTGCACAACCCCTGGTAGATTCCACGCTCTTGCAAAAGATGAAAAATGAGCGTGAAGCCAAAGTCGCAGCGGCAGAAGCCAGGCAGAAGGAGCTTGAGGCGTCGATTGCGACCAAGAAAGATGCAGCCATTGTTCCAGTAGAGATCCCAGGGCTCAAAGTGCACATCTGCACATTGGTCGCTCCTGATTCACCGCCAGATAACTGGATGCCCGTTTATATTCATAGCAAGCTAGCGATAATCGATGATGTATTCACGACGTTAGGCTCCGCCAATATAAACATACGCAGCATGGAGGTCGACAGCGAGCTCAATATATGTCATGAGAGTCCTGCGTTGTCAAAACCTCTTCGCCAGCACCTTTGGGATATACATACGAAGGGGATGGGTGCGCAAGACGATGCAGCGCAAGCATTTCTAAAGTGGAATGACATTATTTTGGAAAATAATCAACGTCAAGAGCACAATAAAATTTCATCATTGGATCAGAAAAAAGCTCCTTATGCTTCGCTGATAGAATTCTTTCGCGGCAGCCCAGCACGTAAAAATTTGGATTAAAATGTATAAGTATATATATATCGCGTGTGTTGTTTTTATTGGCTTAACTATAGCATTTGAGGAGCACCTAATGCCAATGCAGTCTGAAACGTCCGATACGTCCGAAATGTATAAAGATCTCACGTTTGAATGCCGTCGTGAGGCTGATGTGCTCCCGCCATTGGATCCAAGCGCAGATTTGCTTTATAAGTACGGGCTTTTTCTAGAGCAACAGGAGGGGCCCAAGGATTTCAATGAAATTGCAAAATACTATCGTATTGCAGCATCTCATGGTCACTACAAAGCTTCTACCAATTTGCAAGCACTCATCTCTCAGGGGCTGGCTAATTCTCCCGACCCACAAAAGGAAACAATTGAACTTGTTGAAAGCGCGATAGCTCAAGGCATACCTGGCGCCTATTATGATATGGCACATTACCTTGAATTAGGTTTTGGCGTTGAACAGGATCGCGATAAAGCAAACGTTTATTTCCGTAAGGCGGCAGACTTGGGAAGCCCTGATGCGCAGTTCTATGTTGCAAGTCTGTTGGGTCGTGTTATAGGAACACATAGCGTAGTGACGGAGATGCGTCGTTGCGCGGCTTTCCAGGGGCACAGGCGAGCTGCGGAGAATTTGGCGGTTTCTCTACGCGTGAGTGCCAATTATAACGAAGCGGTGCAGGTTTATCAGCAAGGCGTAAAATCGGGAGATGCTGCATCAGCCAGAAAACTTGGAGAAGCTTTTGATGGTCCGCCAGAAGACAGTCTTTATTATATTGCATTGAAGGTCGATAAGGAACGCTCTGTAAGATACAAGAAAATAAGTGATTTTTTAGAGGAAAATGAGCAGCTTGGAGCAAAGCTGCCCGATATAGATGATATCGTACCTCTTCCGCCAGCCCAGCTCCCCAGTTGGGATGGTTCGTTTCAATGGCAGAAGGAGCGAGCGACGAAAAAAAACCTAGTGAAGCCTAATCAGGACTTGGTTGAGCGTTTAAGTGCAGAGAAACATCTTGATCCAGAAACTGGTCTTCCGCAGAAAACCCGAGCAATGTAAATCGGGTTGACGGAAACAACATGGATTAAAGGGACGGATAGAAAATGCCAGACATTCTACTCTATATATTAATAGCCGTGATTTTGGCGATCCCGCTTTCCGGGGCCTGTTACGCTCCTTTCAAGGCGATCGTATTCTTGTTCAGCGGGAAACGACCTTTGGATTGTATTCCTAAGTATCAATTTCTTATTTCATTTGTCCTGTCGCTTCCTGGGGCTTATTACTCTATGGTCTTCTTTGCTGTCGGTAGGGGTAAATATGAATCCTGTTTGTATCTGTCTGTCTATTTGTTTGTGCAAGCCTGTCTGATGCTTATATTTACATTTAAAGCAAAAGCATCGCCCCCGCAATAATGCACTTTTTTATCACTCGAAATCGTGCTCTGCATCAGAGCGGTCGCGCGCAAGTGCCGAAGGACGCATTGACCAAAATCATGATTGCGTCCGGGCTGACAGGTGCCTGGCCGAAGAAATTCAGCGCCTGTGAGATCGAGTGCTCCCCGCGCGGCGCATCGCGAGCAGGTTCGCTCACATTTGTTTCTCAACCGTTTCGTTTAGGAGCGAGCGCAGCTCGCGATGCGCCGCGCGGGCGGCGCTCGGTCTCAAGGGCGCTGAAAATTCAAAGGCATGCACCTCTGCGCCACACCCCTCACTTCGGATAAAGCGGCGGTAAACTCCCACTCTCCCCAGTCGGCAACAACACCTGCTCCGCCGGCGGAATCGTCCCAATGGCCCGCCACAGATCCTCACCCTGCCAATACTGCCCGCTCTCGCTGTACAACGCCCCGTTCAACCCATCCAGCGCATCCGACAACGGCACGAAGCGCGCCGCCATCTCGGCCAGGGTCTCCGGCTGTTGCCGCGCCCAGGCATCAAGCGCCTGGCGGGTGGCCTGCGGGTCGTTGGCCTGGCAGGCGCGCTTGAGGTCGTCGAGCAAGGTACGCGGGCTTGGCCCGTTCTGCGCAGCACGCAATACCGCCGGTTGCGAGCGGGCGCGCCACCACAGGGCGAAGCCGAGCACCGTGGTCAGGGCGAACAGCAGGGTGGCGAGCTGCCAGGGCCAGAGCAGGTGATTGGCACCGCTGCTGTCGCCAACCGGCGTGTCGGCGCTCAGTGCCGGGTTGTCCTGCACGTCCAGCATGCGCGCCGGCAGGCTGCTGTGCTCCAGGTGGTCTTCGCGGGTGTTCCACCAAGTGACTTCCACTGCCGGCAGGGCCAGATTGCCGCTGTGGGTCGGCACCAGGGCTTCGCGCTCCTCGCGGTTGGCGGTCATGCCACGTTCGCTGATTTCGTTGCGCAGCACCGGTTGGTCAGGGTAGCGGCGCAGGCCGACGATCTCGGTGGCGGGCAGTTGCGGCAGCTGGGTGCTCGACAGGCCTTCGGCTCGCAGGGTGATGCTGCGCGTCAGCGAGTCGCCGATCTGTGGCTGCTGGCTGGCCGGGTCGGGGTTCCAGTGTTCTTCCAGTGTCAGGCTGCGTGCCGGTAGCCAGGGTACGTTGGCAGGCCAGGCGGCAGGGATGGGGCGCACGGCCAGGCGCAGCGGCAGCGAGCTGACCTGCACCTGGCGGCCGGCCCGGGCGGTACCGGCGGGTTGCTGACCGTTGCCGGCGGCGGTGGCGGTAAACGTCAACGGTGGAATCTCCAGGCTGCCGCTTTCCTGCGGGTACACCGCGTAGCGGGTTTCGATCACCCCGTGGCGCACGCCGTTGATTTCTTTCTCGTAGGTGCGCGATTCACCCAGCGGCTCGACCTTGGCGTTTTCCAGCTGCAGCGGGCTCAGGCTGCTGTCGTCATACAGCGACACCGAATGGTAGATGCGCAGGGTCAGCACGGCCTGGGCCTGGACGTACACCTCGTTGCTGTCCAGGGTGGCTTCGACGAAGACTTGCGAGGCGACCTCCGGGCGGCTGGCGTCGGCCTGCAGCACTTGCAGGTCGATGGCCTGGCTCTGCGACTGGCCCAGTTGCAGCTCGGGGATGCGCAGGCTGCCGCTGCGCCTTGGCAGCAGGGTGATGATCCAGCGGGTGCTGGCGCGGGTCTCACCGTCGAGGGTGTGCAGGCTGTTCAACTGGCGTGTGCCGCGCACTTCGAAGTCGCTCTCCAGGGCGCGCAGGTCAGGCTTGCCAAACTGGGTCACGTCCTGGCTTTCGAGGGTCAGCTCAAGGGTTTCGCCGGCCTCCAGGCGCGTGCGGTCGACGCTGGCCTGCAGCGTGGGTAGGGCTTGGGCCATGGCGGCCCACAACAGACCGAGAAGCAAGACGCCGAAGCGACTCATCGTGTTTTTTCCTGATGCAATTGCTGTTCATACCAGAATTTGCGCCGCAACAGTTCCGCCGGGTTGTCGGGGATTTCGCGCAGCCATTGTTCCAGGGCCTGGCGCTGCTCGGCATCGAGGCTGGTCGATACCGGGCGCTGCGGCGGCTGGGTGATGCTGTCGTCATCGCCACCCTGGTTGCCAGGCGCTGCCTGGCTGTTGTTGCTGCCTTCACCGGGTTGTTCGGCGTTGGCCTGTTCTTCACTGCCTGGCGTGCCTTGGGCGGGGCTGCTGGCCGAGCTGCTGTTGCCTTCGGTTTCGCTGCCGGGGGGGCCTTGGGCATCGCTGTTGGCCGGTTGTTCCTCGGCCTGGGCATCACGTTGCTGCAGCAATTGCTGCACCAACGCCTGGTTGGCCAGCGCCGGTTGCAGGTCGGGCTGGCGCTCCAGGGCCTGTTCGTAGGCGTCCAGGGCGGCTTCCAGCTCGCCGCTGCGGGCCAGGGCATTGCCTCGATTGTAGTGGGCCGCGGCGCTGTCGCCCTGGGCGAAGGCTTCGGCGGCACCGGCGTAGTCGCCGGCCTGGTACAGCGCCATGCCGCGCCACTGCGGGTCCTGGAAGTGCCGTGCGGCATCTGCCGGGCGTTGCTTGCGCAGCAGCATCTGGCCTTGTTGATCGGGGCGTAGCCACAAGTCGTTGAACTCGAAAGCCTGGCTGGGTTGTGGCAAGGCCAGCAACAGCGGCAGGCAGAACAGCCAGCCGCGACGCCCGGCACAGGCAGCCAGCAGCAACAGTGGAAGCAACAACCAGTAACCCTGGTCGGCCCAGCTGTCCAGTTGCAGGGTCTGGCCGGCATCGCGCAGGTGGCGCGGGTTGTCGAACAGGCCAAGGCCGCGCAGGTCGAGGTCGTCGATGCGGGCATGGCGGTAGCGCCCGCCGGTGCCGTTGACGAAGGCCTTGAGGCTGGCACTGTCGAGCCGCGGCAGGAGGATGCCACCCTGGTCATCCTTGAGGTATTCGCCATTGGCCTGGCGCACCGGGGCGCCGTCGCTGGTGCCGATGCCGAGCATCAGCAGGCTCGGGCCCTGGCGGCCGAGGGCCTGGGTGATGCCTTGGCGTTCTGCTGCACTGAGTGCCGAACCGACGAGCAGCAGGCGACCCTGGCCGAGGCCGCTCTGGGCCAGCAGGGCCAGGCCTTTTTGTACGGCCAGGTCAGCACGCTGGCCGGGTTTGGGCATGATCGATGGGTCGATGGCCTCCAGCAGGTTACGCGTGGTGCCCAGGTCATCTGACAGCGGCACCAGGGTGTGCGCACTGCCGGCATAGACGATCAGTGCGGTCTGGCTGTCGTTGCGGTGTTCGAGCAGGTCGAGGATCTTGCGCCGGGCCTGTTCCAGGCGGTTGGGGGTAACGTCCTCGGCAAGCATCTGCGGGGTCAGTTCGAGCAGGATCACCAACGGGTCGGCCGGGCGCTGGCGGGTTTCCTCGAGGCGCTGCCAGCTCGGCCCGAGCAGGGCCAGCACCACCAGCAGCCAGGCCAGGCCGAGGGCTACCCAAGGCAGCTTGCTGTTGCTGCCGCTGCCACCGCCGAGCAGTACCGGGTGGAAGGCTGCAGGCAATATCATCTGCCAGCGCCCGGCGCGCTTGCGCCGGTGCCACAGTTTGAACAGCAGCCAGCCGAGCAGGGGCACGACAAGCAGCCAGAGCGGGCGCAGCCATTGCGGCCAGAGATCGATCATCGCCGTTTCCTCAGGCGCAGGCGTTTCAGGCGTTGGCGCCATTCCGGATGGGGCTGCAGGAAACGCGGTTTGCGCAGCACCTTGTGCAGCAGGTTGTCGGGCCATTGCACTGCAACCACCAGCAACACGCTGAGCAGCAGGGCCAAGGCCAGCGGCCAGGCATACAGGGCCTTGGCCGTGCGCGCCTGGGTTGGTTGCTGGGCCACCGGCTCCAGTTGGTCGAGGGTGTCGCCGATGGCGTTCAGCTCGGCGCCGTTATGGGCGCGGAAGTAGGCGCCGTGGGTGATGTCGGCAATTTCCTTGAGCGACGCTTCGTCGAGGTCCAGGCTCGGGTTCAGGCCAAGCAGACCGGGCGTGCCGCTGGCCTCGGGGTTGGCACCGATGCCGATGGTGTAGATGCGCACACCTTCCTGGGCGGCCAGGCGGGCGGCGGTCAGCGGGTGGATTTGCCCGCCGTTGTTGGCGCCGTCGGTGACCAGCACCAGCACCCGGCTTTGTGCCGGGCGTTGGCGCAGGCGCTTGACCGCCAGGCCGATGGCGTCGCCGATGGCGGTGTTCTTGCCGGCGATGCCGATCTGCGCCTCGTCGAGGAAGGTGCGCACGGTGCGCCGGTCGAAAGTCAGCGGTGCTTGCAGGTAGGCCTGGCTGCCGAACAGGATCAGGCCGACACGATCGCCTTCGCGGTCCTGCAGAAAGTCGCCGAGCAGTGCCTTGACCAGGTCGAGGCGGCTGATGTCTTCGTCTTTCCATTGCATGTCGGGGAAGTCCATCGACCCCGAGACATCCACCGCCACCAGCAGGTCGCGGCCGCTGGCGGCCACCGGCACCGGCTCGCCGAGCCATTGCGGGCGCGCGGCGGCCAACAGCAGCAACAGCCAGATCAGCACGTACGGCGCCTGTTGGCGAAGGGTTGGCAGGTTCAGGCGTGCGCGGCGCCCGGCCAGGCCTTCCAGTTCATCGAGGAAGCCGACCTTGAGCACCGGCTCGCCACTGTCGGCGGCGGGCAGCAGCAGGCGCGCCAGCCACGGCAGCGGCAACAGCACGAAAATCCACGGCCAGGCCAGTTCAAACATGTTTGCGAATCCAGGTTTCGACAGCCTGGCTGAGCCCGACAATGGCCTTGTCGTCGAGCTTGCACTCGGGCTTGTAGGCACCTTCGACCAGCACCATCCAGCGGGTCAGGCCGGCAGCCGGGCAACGGTTGTCGAGAAAGGCCAGCCACTGGCGGCCGTTCAGGGTATGGCTGTTGGCGCCAGGGTAGTGGTTGCGGCACAGGCGCTTGAGCAAGGCGTTGATCTGCTGCAGCCAGGCGCCGGCCGGGGCGCCGTCGTAGGGGCGTGGCAGGCGGGCGAGTTCGGCCAGCGCTTCCAGGCGTACCGGGTCGAGCGGCAGCTCGGCGCGCACCACCGGGCGCTTGCCCGGGCGCCAGCGGCGCAGCCGCCACAGGCCCCAGACCAGCAGCGGCAGCAGTGCGAGCAGCAGCCACCAGCCCGGCGCTGGCGGCCACAGGCCGATCGCCGGCGGCGCGATCAGCGGTTGCAACTGGTCCAAGGGGTTCATTGACCACTCCCAGGGCGCTGGGCGTTCAGGTATTCGCGCAATTGCTCGATCATCTCGCTCTGGGTGCTCAACGGCATCAGCACTACGCGCAGCTTCTGCGCCATCAGCTCCCAGCGCTCGACGCGCGCTTCGGCTTGTTGACGGTAGGCCTGGCGCAGGTTGGCGTCGAGGGTGTCGAGCTCCAACTGCGCGCTGCGCTGGGCAAAGCGCAGCAGGCCAGCAGCGGGCAGGGCGTGGTCGAGCGGGTCGGACACTGGCATCAGCAGCAGGTCGCAATGACGTGAGAGCATGGCCAGGTGTTGCTCGGCCTGGGGGCTGAGCGAGCGTTCGTCGCAGATGACGATGGCCAGGCTGCCGGGGCGCAGCACTTCGCGGGCGCGGCGCAGGGCCAGGCCGAGGCTGTCGGCCTGGGGGGCGGCTTCGGTGTGCAGGGCCTGGTTGACCTTGGCCAGGCGGTTGAGCAGCTGCAGCAGGCTCTGCTTGCTGCGCCGGGGTTTGATCTCGTGGTGCTCGTTGTCACCGAACACCAGCCCGCCGATGCGGTCGTTGTGGCCCAGCGCGGCCCAGCCGAACAGCGCGGCCGCCTCGGCGGCGAGCACCGACTTGAACATCAGGCCCGAGCCGAAGAACAGGCGCTGGCTCTGTTCGACGAGGATGAAGATCGGCCGTTCGCGTTCTTCGTGGAACAGCTTGGTGTGCGGCTCCTGGGTGCGTGCGGTCACGCGCCAGTCGATGTTGCGCACATCGTCACCAGCCTGGTACACGCGCACCTGGTCGAAGTCCACGCCACGCCCGCGCAGCTTGGAATGGTGCAGGCCGACCAGCGGGCTGCGCTGGCCAGGGCGTGAAAACAGCTGAATCTCGCGCACGCGGTGGCGCATGTCGATCAATTCGGCGAGGCCGATGCGAATGCCGGGTTCGGCCTGCTGCGTGGTGGGCATGGGTCAGGCGACGGCTACGACGTCGAGGATGCGCTGGACCACACGGTCCTGGTCGATCCCCGCAGCTTCGGCTTCGAACGACAGGATGATGCGATGGCGCAGTACATCGAACAGCACCGCCTGGATATCTTCGGGGCTGACGAAGTCGCGCCCGGCCAGCCAGGCATGGGCGCGCGCGCAGCGGTCGAGGGCGATCGAGCCGCGCGGGCTGGCGCCATAGGCGATCCAGTCGGCCAGCTCGGCGTCGAACTTGGCTGGGGTGCGGGTAGCCATGACCAGCTGTACCAGGTATTCCTCCACGGCGTCGGCCATGTACAGGCCGAGGATTTCCTTGCGCGCGGCAAAGATCGCCTGCTGGCTGACCCGACGCTCGGGTTTCACTTCGCCGCCCAGCGCTTCGCCACGGGCCTGGGCGAGGATACGGCGCTCTACGGCAGCATCGGGGAAGCCGATCTTTACATGCATCAGGAAGCGGTCGAGCTGGGCTTCGGGCAGCGGGTAGGTGCCCTCCTGCTCGATCGGGTTTTGCGTGGCCATCACCAGAAACAGCGGCGACAGGTCGTAGGTGCTGCGGCCCACGCTGACCTGGCGCTCGGCCATGGCTTCGAGCAGTGCCGACTGCACTTTGGCCGGGGCGCGGTTGATTTCGTCGGCCAGCACCAGGTTGTGGAAGATCGGCCCCTGCTGGAACACGAAACTGCCGGTTTCCGGGCGATAGATTTCGGTGCCGGTGATGTCGGCCGGAAGCAGGTCGGGGGTGAACTGGATGCGATGGAACTGCGCCTCGATGCCTTCGGCCAGCTCTTTGATGGCCTTGGTCTTGGCCAGGCCCGGTGCACCTTCGACCAGCATGTGCCCGTCGGCCAACAACACGATCAACAGCCGTTCGACAAGCTTTTCCTGGCCTAGGATCTGGGAGGAAAGAAAGGTGCGTAGCGCGATCAGCGCTTCACGGTGTTCCATCGGTGGCGGTTCCTGGGTCTGGGCCAAGGCGCGGGCGACCTGGCTGGGGGGGATACTTTAATCTATCCGTGATGCCGCGTCGAAATCTGCGCAGTGACTTTGCGTGATTGCTGATTCGCCGGCGCTGCGATCTGTTGCCTGCTCAATACCTTCCCAAGTGAAGGAGCAGTGGCATGAACGAGCAGTGTGGTAGCTGGCATATAGGTGTTTTTTTCGACGGTACTGGCAACAATGCGAGCAATGCGGCTGCCTCCTGTGGGGGCATTGCCAACGGCAAAGGCAGCTATGGCAATGCGCGCAGCAACGTGGCGTTGCTGCATGGGCTTTATCCCAGCGGGGTGGTGCAGGGGCGGGTGTACTTCAAACACTATGCGCAAGGCATTGGCACGACCGCAGGGGCGCCCGATTCGGCATTCGGCCAGGCCACGGGAAGGGGTGAGACAGGCGTGCTGGCGCGTGTCGAACAAGCACTGGCAGTGATCGCCGGGCAGCTGCGCGATCACATGGCCGCTCAGGCGCAGGCGATGCCCGGGCGCATCGAGTTCGACCTGTTCGGTTTTAGCCGCGGAGCGGCGGCGGCCAGGCACCTGGCCAATCGGCTGGGGGCCGGGGAGCAGGGCTTGCCGGCCGAACTGCAGGGCGAGCGGGTGATCAACTTCATCGGCCTTTTCGATTCGGTGGCGGCGATGGTTGCCCCCCTGCGGGGAAACTTCGATCCGGCAAATGCCCGGTATGCCGGCTTGCGCCTTGGCCTGGGCGCGAAGGTAGCCCGGCAGGTGGTGCAACTGGTGGCTGCCGATGAGCGCCGGCACAACTTCGCCTTGGTGCGTAGCGGCAACGACATCGTGGTGCCGGGTGTGCACTCCAACATCGGAGGCGGTTATCCGCCTTGCATGCGTGAGCAGGTGATGCTGTGCAAGCCCTTTTCGAACCAGGTGCCGCAGTGCACGCCGGTAGAGCGGACGGCGGCCTATGCGGCTGCAAAGGCTTTGCTGGCGTCGACGCCGGCAGCTGATGGCGATCGATGCCTGCGGGTGGTGACCTGGGAGGAGCCGGTGGCGGGTGGGCGGGCGCAGCGAGACACCCCGCAGAAAACGGTCTACGCCGCGGTGCTCAGCGAGCGCGAGGTGCTTGGCCATCTGTCTCGGGTGTACCTGAGCATCATGCGTGAACTGGGGGTTCGGGCCGGGGTACCTTTCCTGCCGCTGGGCGATGACGAGGACCATCGGCTGCCGCCGGCATTGCTGGGCATCAGTGACAAGCTGCACGACTATGTGTTGGGCGGGGCAGAGTCGGCGGCGCTTTCGGCTGAGGAACAGGCGTTGTTGCGGGCCAGGTATGTGCATGCATCAGCCCATTGGAATGCATTGAAGGGCATGCGCAACAGCAGGCTGGATGTGTTGTTCGTCGATCGGCCAGAGGAGGGGGGCAGGGTGCTGCATGACAACCCGGTTTGATTGTGGCGGCCCCTTCGCGTCGAACCGCAGCGAAGAGGCCGTATCCTTCGGGTTTCAGTTTTTCGCGCTGGAGTGCTTGCGCCCTTGGTCGCACAGGGCGAACACCACCACCAGCACCCCGGCAATCGCCAGGATCAGCGCCACGCCATCGGTGGAATGGGTCGCAGACCCGGCCACCAGGGCCAACCCGCCCAGTGGCGCCAGGCCACCGGCTACTGCCGTGCCGATTTCGCGGCCGGTGCCAAAGCCCGACGAGCGTGTCTGGGTCGGGAACTGACGGCTGAGGAACGAACCCTGCGGGGCGAACATCATCGGCGCGAGGATGCCAGTGCCGATAGCGATGGCGATGTAGATCTGGGTGGGCTCACCGGTGCTCAACAGCTGCAGGAACGGGTAGGCGAACAGCGCCGACAGTACCCCACCGAGCATCAGTACGGTCTTGCTGCTCCAGCGGTCGCACAGCCAGCCGAAGAACGGCACGGCGAAGATCGCCACCAGGCTGGCGATGGTCACCGACAGCGAGGTGACATGCGCCTGCACGCCCTTGAACTGGGTCAGGTAGGCCAGTGAGAAGGTCTTGAAGATGTAGCTCAGGGCGTTGTAGCCGATGGCCACGAAGAACACCACGGCCAGGCCCTTGAGGTCATTCTTGAACAGCAACTTCAGCGGCGACACCTGCGGCTTGCTGCTGTCGGCCTGGTCCAGCTCCTTGAAGTCCGGTGTCTCGGGGATGCTCTTGCGCACCCACAGGCCGACAGCCACCAGGGCGATGCTGGCAATGAACGGGATGCGCCAGCCACCGGCGAGCAGGAAGTCGTTGCCATTCATGGTCAGCAGGTACACGGTCAGCGACGACAGCAGCAGCCCCAGGTTCAGCCCCAGCGCCGGCCACGCACCCTGGCTGCCGCGCTTGCCTTCACTGGCATGTTCGTAGGAGGTGACTGCCGCGCCGGACAGCTCGGCGCCCGCGCCCAGGCCCTGGATGATGCGGATTACCACCAGCAGGATCGGTGCCCAGATGCCGATGCTGGCATAGCTTGGGATCAGCCCGATCAGCGCCGTGCACACGCCCATCATGCAGAAGGTGATCACCAGCACATGCTTGCGGCCGAAGCGGTCACCCAGGTAGCCGAACAGGATGCCGCCGAAGGGGCGGGCGATGAAGCCGATGGCGAAGGTGGAGAAGGCCAGCAGCGAGGCCACCGCCGGGTTGCTCGCATCGAAGAAGACCTTCGAGAACACGATCGCCGCCATGGTCGCGTAGAGGTAGAAGTCGTACCACTCCAGCATCGAGCCAAAGATGGTCGCCGCTGCCACCTTGCGCAGGCGCTTGCGTTGCTGTTGCGGAGTTTCGTGCGCGGCCGGGGCCGCCTCATGTACCGACATGGGGGGTTCCTTATTGTCTTTGTAGTTGTGGGTGCTGCAGGTTTCAGCGGGCCTTGAGGATCTTTTCGGCGATCATCTGGCCGATGGGAATGGCCGAGGTGGCAGCCGGCGACGGCGCATTGCAGACATGCACCATGCGCGGTGTCTCGGCGAACAGGAAATCGTGCACCAGGGTGCCATCGCGCATTACCGCCTGGGCGCGAATGCCCGCTTCGTAAGGCAGCAGGTCTGCCACTTCCAGCGATGGGCAGTATTTGCGGCACTGCTCCAGGTAACCGCGCTTGAACAGCGAGTTCTTCATCTCGGTGGTGCCGGAGCCGAGGTTGTTCCAGATGGTCTTCCAGAAGCCTGGGAAGCTGGCGTACTCGGCCACGTCGCGCCAATTGACCGAAAACTTGCGGTAGTTCTCGCGGCCGAAACCGAGCACGGCATTCGGGCCGACGGTGACGCTGCCGTCGATCATGCGGGTCAGGTGCACGCCGAGGAACGGCAGTTCCGGGTCGGGGATCGGGTAGATCAGGTGGTTGACGATCTGGTTCTTGCTGGCCGGCAGGCGGTAGTACTCGCCGCGGAATGGGATGATCTGGTGGTCGATCTTCACCCCGGCCAGGCGTGCCAGGCGGTCGGATTGCAGGCCGGCACAGGCGACCAGCTGGCGGGCGCGCCAGGTGTGGCTGTCGGTGCCGATGGCGACGTGGTCGGCATGCTCCTGAATCGCGCGCACGCTGGTCGAAAGGTGCACCTCGCCGCCGGCCTGGCGGATCACCTTGGCCATGGCGTTGCACACTTGGGTGTAGTCGACGATGCCGGTGGCATCGAGGAACAGCGCGCCCTTGCCGACGATGTTCGGTTCGCGTTCAGCCAGTGCGGCGGCGTCCAGGCGCTCGACTTTCAGGCCGTTCTGCTGCGAACGCTCATACAGCGCCTGCATGCGCTGCACTTCCAGGTCGTTGGAGGCCACCAGCAACTTGCCGCAGACCTCGAAGGCGATACCGTGCTCGCTGCAGAAATCCTTGGTCGCCTGGGCACCACGCTTGCACAGTTCGGCCTTGAGGCTGCCGGGTGCGTAATAGATGCCTGCATGGATCACGCCACTGTTGTGGCCAGTCTGGTGGCGGCCGAGGCTGGCTTCCTTTTCCAGGATCAGCAGGGATGCGCCCGGGCGCTGTTCGAGCAGGGCCATCGCAGTGGCGAGGCCGACGATGCCGCCGCCAATGATGCAGTAGTCGTAAGTCATGCAGGGGTACCTTGCTGTTCTTGTCGGTGGATCTGCTTATCAGGTTGTCAGACTAAGTGGTGCGTAAAAAGGCCCTCGCCAGGCCGCGTCGGTATCTGCGGGGTCAGTCGAGGGCGGGGAGGTCTATCTTCAAGCGCCTGGCCGAGGCGCGCAGGTGTGCTTCGGCGCAGGCTGCGGCAGCCTGGCGGTCACCCGCTGCGATGGCCTGGTACAGCGCCTGGTGTTCGCGGTTGGCATCGGCCGAGCCCCCCACCGAGTGGGCGGCGGAGTTTTCCCAGGCGGTGCGCCGGGCGCTGGCCAGCTGGCCGCCGAGGAAGTCGTGAAACGCCACGAAGTAATCGTTCTTGCTGGCTTCTGCAATTGCCCGGTGGAACGCCACGTCGGCAGCCGAAGCGGTGGCGAAGTCGCTGCGCTTGTCGAGCATTTCCTGCAGGGCCTTGGCCATATGGGCCAGGTCCTGTTCATCGCGGCGGCGGGCGGCGATGGCGGCGGCCTGGGTTTCGATCCACAGGCGCATCTCGAACATCTGCACCAGGTCCGGCTTGCGGCCATTGCTGCCGGGGAAGCGGAACACGGTGCCGGCGGGTGTTTGCGAAATGTAGGAACCGAGCCCGCGACGGGCGATCAGTATGCCGTCGGCCTTGAGCTGCGCCACGGCCTCGCGCACCACCGAGCGGCTGACGTTCAGCTGTTCGGCCAGTTGCTGTTCGGTGGGCAGGCGCGATTCGGCAGCCAGGCGGCCGGAATCGATCTCGGCGCGGATGGCGCTGACGACCCGCTCGACCAGGGTGTCGGGGCGCTGGAGCTCTAGCATGGAAACAGTTGCCTAGTTATCAGGTTGTCAGACAATGCCTGTGTGGGGATGGGCTGTCAATGGTGCGTTGGGGCTGGAGTGCATGTCTGGAGAGATTCATTGCCTTTGAGATCGAGCGCCGCCCGCGCGGCGCATCGCGGATAAATCCGCTCCTACATCTGTTGCAACGTAGCCATGCCTGACACGCCATGGTTGTCAGCCGATTCGCACGGCTCAAGTCATGCGCCAAGGCAGGCGACCATGGCGTAACAGGTCCGGCACGTTGCAACAAATGTAGGAGCGGATTTATCCGCGATGCGCCGCGCGGGCGGCGCTCGATCTCCCACGCGCTGAGAATCTATCGGCATACACCCCGCAGCCCCAATATCTCAGCGTTCGCTGATGAAGGTGCCAGTGCCATCGAGGATATTGCGCAGGGTCAGCGCCACTTCCTCAAGGTCGGTCCCCGCCGACGTCAGCACGATCTCCAGCGCCTCATCCCCTTTCAGCGCATCGCGATCCCCGGCCGCCACCTCGATCAGCAAGCGCTGCGCACTCAAGGTCACCTTCAGCCCATCCAGGGTCGACGGCTCGTCATCCAGGGTCAAGTCGACGGTGTCTTCATCCGGGTAGCGGGTCAGCAGAAACATCTGCCCCTTGTCACTGTGGCAGCACAGGGTCGCCATGTTGTCTTCCTCGTCATCGCAAGGGGTGGCGAACAGCAAGGCGGTGTGGATTTGCATGGCTACGACTCGGGTCAAGGGAAATGAGAGGGAATTCTGACAGCCTTGCAAACATCCATAAACGTAAAGTTGCCAGCCCTTGACCGAAATTGTCGCAGCCTCGCAAGCGGCAATGACCGCTCAGTCGTTAAGCTTCGGCGAGCCCTGAGCGTGCCTGCCACGTTCAACGTCTGGTTTTTACCGTCCGGCTTGCCACGGGTTGGCTATCGTTGATCCGTACATGGCGGACGTGCGCGACGCTTCAACTAATACAAAGCCCAAGCGGAGTACCACAGATGGCGTTCTTCACCGCAGCCAGCAAAGCCGACTTCCAGCATCAACTGCAAGCGGCCCTGGCGCAGCACATCAGCGAACAGTCCCTGCCACAAGTGGCGCTATTCGCCGAGCAGTTCTTCGGCATCATCTCTCTGGACGAACTTACCCAGCGCAGGCTTTCCGACCTGGCCGGCTGCACCCTGTCGGCGTGGCGCATCATCGAGCGCTTCGACCCCGAGTACCCGCAAGTACGGGTGTACAACCCCGATTACGAACGCAATGGCTGGCAATCGACCCACACCGTGGTCGAAGTGCTGCACCACGACCTGCCGTTCCTGGTCGACTCGGTGCGCACCGAGCTCAACCGCCGCGGCTACAGCATCCATACCTTGCAGACCACGGTGCTGAGCGTGCGCCGGGGCGCCAAGGGCGAACTGCTCGAGCTGCTGCCCAAGGGTACCCAGGGCGAGGGCGTGCGCCACGAATCGCTGATGTACCTGGAAATCGACCGCTGCGCCAATGCCGCCGAACTCAACGTGCTTACACGCGAGATCGAGCAGGTGCTGGCCGAAGTGCGCGTGGCCGTGGCCGATTTCGAGCCGATGAAAGCCAAGCTGCGTGAAGTCGTCGCCGAGGTGGAAAACACCGCCTATGGCCCGGTCCAGCATGAAAAGGGCGAGGTCAAGGCCTTCCTCGAATGGCTGCTGGACAACCACTTCACCTTCCTCGGCTATGAAGAATTCACCGTTCAGGCCGACAGCTCCGGCGGCCAGATGGCCTACGACGAGCAGTCGTTCCTCGGTCTGCCGCGCCGCCTGCGGGTGGGCCTGACAGCGGAAGAACTGCGCATCGAAGACTATGCCGTGGCCTACCTCAACGAGCCTCTGCTGCTGTCGTTCGCCAAGGCCGCGCTGCCCAGCCGCGTGCATCGCCCGGCTTACCCGGACTACGTATCGATCCGCCAGCTGGGCGCCGACGGCAAGGTCATCAAGGAACACCGTTTCATGGGCCTGTACACCTCGTCGGTGTATGGCGAGAGCGTGCATGCCATCCCTTACATCCGCGTGAAGGTTGCCGAGGTCGAGCGCCGTTCCGGCTTCGACCCGAAAGCGCACCTGGGCAAGGAACTGGCCCAGGTGCTCGAAGTGCTGCCGCGCGACGACCTGTTCCAGACCCCGGTCGATGAGCTGTTCAGCACCGTGATGTCGATCGTGCAGATCCAGGAACGCAACAAGATCCGTGTGTTCCTGCGCAAGGACCCGTACGGGCGCTTCTGCTACTGCCTGGCCTACGTGCCGCGTGAGATCTACTCCACCGAAGTGCGGCAGAAGATCCAGCAGGTGCTGATGGAGCGCCTGAAGGCCAGCGACTGTGAGTTCTGGACCTTCTTCTCCGAGTCGGTGCTGGCGCGCGTGCAACTGATCTTGCGGGTCGACCCGAAAAACCGCATCGACATCGACCCGCAGCAGCTGGAAAACGAAGTGATCCAGGCCTGCCGCTCGTGGCATGACGACTACTCGGCACTGGTCATCGAGAACTTCGGCGAAGCCCAGGGCACCAACATTCTCGCGGACTTCCCCAAAGGCTTCCCGGCGGGCTACCGCGAGCGCTTCCCGGCGCACTCGGCCGTCGTCGACCTGCAGCACGTGGTGGCGCTGTCCGAGAGCAAGCCGTTGGCGATGAGCTTCTACCAGCCCCTGACCCGTCTGGGCGACCGCCTGTTGCACTGCAAGCTGTACCACGCCGACACCCCGCTGGCGTTGTCGGACGTGCTGCCGATCCTGGAAAACCTCGGCCTGCGCGTGCTCGGCGAATTCCCTTACCGCCTGCGCCACGCCAGCGGGCGTGAGTTTTGGATCCATGACTTTGCCTTCACCTACAGCGAAGGCCTGAACCTGGATATCCAGCAGCTCAACGACACCCTGCAGGATGCCTTTGTCCACATCGTCAACGGCGACGCCGAGAACGACGCCTTCAACCGCCTGGTGCTCACTGCCGGCCTGCCGTGGCGTGACGTGGCGCTGTTGCGCGCCTATGCCCGCTACCTCAAACAGATCCGCCTGGGCTTCGACCTCGGCTACATCGCCAGCACCCTGAACAACCACACCGACATCGCCCGCGAGCTGACGCGGTTGTTCAAGACCCGCTTCTACCTGGCGCGCAAGCTCACCAATGAGGACCTGGACGACAAGCAGCAGCGCCTGGAGCAGGCGATCCTCACCGCCCTGGACGAGGTCCAGGTGCTCAACGAGGACCGCATCCTGCGGCGCTACCTGGACCTGATCAAGGCCACCCTGCGCACCAACTTCTACCAGCCGGATGCCAACGGCCAGAACAAGTCGTACTTCAGCTTCAAGTTCAACCCCAAGCTGATTCCCGAGCTGCCCAAACCGGTGCCGAAGTTCGAGATCTTCGTCTACTCGCCACGGGTCGAGGGCGTGCACCTGCGCTTCGGCAATGTCGCCCGCGGCGGCCTGCGCTGGTCGGACCGCGAAGAAGACTTCCGCACCGAAGTACTGGGCCTGGTGAAAGCCCAGCAAGTGAAAAACTCGGTGATCGTGCCGGTTGGCGCCAAGGGCGGTTTCCTGCCGCGCCGTCTGCCGCTGGGCGGCACGCGCGACGAAATCGCCGCCGAGGGCGTGGCCTGCTACCGCATTTTCATTTCCGGCCTGCTCGACATCACCGACAACCTCAAGGACGGTGGCGTGGTGCCGCCGGCCAACGTGGTGCGTCATGACGATGACGACCCGTACTTGGTGGTGGCGGCCGACAAGGGCACCGCGACCTTCTCTGATATCGCCAACGGCATCGCCATCGATTACGGCTTCTGGCTCGGCGATGCATTCGCCTCGGGAGGCTCGGCCGGTTACGACCACAAGAAAATGGGCATCACTGCCCGTGGCGCCTGGGTCGGCGTGCAGCGCCATTTCCGCGAGCGCGGCATCAACGTGCAGCAAGACCCGATCACCGTGATTGGCGTCGGCGACATGGCCGGTGACGTATTCGGCAACGGCCTGCTGATGTCCGACAAGCTGCAACTGGTGGCGGCGTTCAACCACCTGCACATCTTCATCGACCCGAACCCGGACCCGGCCACCAGCTTCGTCGAGCGCAAGCGCCTGTTCGACCTGCCGCGCTCGGCCTGGAGCGACTACGACGCCAGCATCATGTCCGAAGGCGGTGGGATCTTCCCGCGCAGTGCCAAGAGCATCGCCATCAGCCCGCAGATGAAGGAACGCTTTGCCATCGAGGCAGACCGCCTGACCCCGACCGAACTGCTGCACGCGCTGCTCAAGGCGCCGGTCGACCTGCTGTGGAACGGCGGCATCGGTACCTACGTCAAGGCCAGCAGCGAAAGCCACGCTGATGTCGGTGACAAGGCCAACGATGCCTTGCGCGTCAACGGCAACGAGCTGCGCTGCAAGGTGGTGGGGGAGGGCGGCAACCTCGGCATGACCCAGCTCGGCCGTGTCGAGTTCGGCCTGCACGGCGGCGCCACCAACACCGACTTCATCGACAACGCCGGTGGCGTGGACTGCTCCGACCACGAGGTCAACATCAAGATCCTGCTCAACGAAGTGGTGCAGGGTGGCGACATGACCGAGAAGCAGCGCAACCAGCTGCTTGGCAGCATGACCGACGAAGTGGCCAGCCTGGTGCTGGGCAACAACTACAAGCAGACCCAGGCGTTGTCGCTGGCAGCCCGCCGAGCCCGTGAGCGGATCGCGGAATACAAGCGCCTGATGGCCGACCTCGAAGGCCGTGGCAAGCTGGACCGGGCAATCGAGTTCCTGCCATCGGAAGATCTGTTGGCCGAGCGCCTGGCCGCTGGCCAGGGCCTGACCCGCGCCGAGCTGTCGGTGCTGATCTCGTACAGCAAGATCGACCTCAAGGAGCAACTGCTCAAGTCGCTGGTGCCGGACGACGACTACCTGACCCGCGACATGGAAACCGCCTTCCCGCCGTCGCTGGTCAGCAAATTCGCCGACGCCATGCGCCGTCACCGCCTGAAGCGCGAAATCGTCAGCACCCAGATCGCCAACGACCTGGTCAACAACATGGGCATCACCTTCGTCCAGCGCCTGAAGGAGTCGACCGGCATGAGCCCGGCCAACGTTGCCGGGGCCTATGTGATCGTGCGCGACATCTTCCACCTGCCGCACTGGTTCCGCCAGATCGAGGCGCTGGACTACCAGGTGCCGGCGGAAATCCAGCTGACCTTGATGGACGAGCTGATGCGCCTTGGGCGCCGCGCCACCCGCTGGTTCCTGCGCAGCCGGCGCAACGAGCAGGACGCCGGGCGTGACACCGCGCACTTCGGGCCGAAGATCGCCCAGCTGGGGCTCAAGCTCGACGAGCTGCTGGAAGGGCCGACCCGCGAGCGCTGGATGGTGCGTTACCAGAGCTTCGTCGACGCCGGGGTGCCGGAGTTGCTGGCGCGCATGGTTGCCGGTACCACGCACCTGTACACCCTGCTGCCGATCATCGAGGCCTCCGACGTGACCGGCCATGACCCGGCGCAGGTGGCCAAGGCATTCTTCGCCGTGGGCAGCGCGCTGGACCTGACCTGGTATCTACAGGAAATCAGCAACCTGCCAGTGGAAAACAACTGGCAGGCCCTGGCCCGCGAGGCGTTCCGCGACGACATCGACCTGCAGCAGCGGGCGATCACCATCTCGGTGTTGCAGATGGCCGATGGCCCGGAGGACATGGACGCCCGTGTGGCGCTGTGGGCCGAGCAGCACCGGGTGATGGTCGAGCGCTGGCGCGCCATGCTCGACGACCTGCGCAATGCCTCGGGCACAGACTATGCGATGTACGCGGTGGCCAACCGCGAGCTGGTCGACCTGGCCATGAGCGGGCAGGCGGCGGTGGTGCCGTCCTGAGTCAGGTGGTGAGGTAAAAGAAAGCCCCGGCAGCGATGCCGGGGCTTTTTTTGTACTCCTGCGGCGGCCTCTTCGCGGGTAAACCCGCTCCCACAGGGATCTTACTGACCTTGGGTATGTGCAATACCTGTGGGAGGGGGCTTGCCCGCGAAAGGGCCGCTGCAGGCTTACTTGAACCTGCGCTCCACACCTTTTTCCACGAGGATCTTCGCCGAAATCTCTTCCACCGAAAAATGCGTGGAGTTGATGTTGGGAATGTTCTCGCGGCGGAACAGGTTCTCTACCTCACGCACCTCGAACTCGCACTGGGCAAAGCTCGAATAGCGGCTGTTGGGCTTGCGCTCGTGACGGATGGCGGTCAGGCGGTCGGGGTCGATGGTCAGGCCGAACAGCTTGTTGTGGTGCTTTTTCAGCACCGCCGGCAGCTGCAGGCGCTCCATGTCGTCCTCGGTCAGCGGGTAGTTGGCTGCGCGGATACCGAACTGCATGGCCATATACAGGCAAGTCGGGGTCTTGCCGCAGCGCGACACGCCAACCAGGATCAGGTCGGCCTTGTCGTAGTAGTGGGTGCGGGCGCCATCGTCGTTATCCAGGGCGAAGTTGACCGCCTCGATCCGTTCCATGTAGTTGGAGTTCCCACCAATCGAGTGCGACTTGCCCACGGAATACGACGAATGGGCTGTCAATTCCTGCTCGAGCGGGGATAAAAACGTCGAAAAGATGTCGATCATGAAGCCGTTCGACGTCGCCAGGATCTCACGGATGTCCTGATTGACGATGGTGTCGAAGATGATCGGGCGCATGCCGTCGCGCTCGGCGGCAGTGTTGATCTGCTGCACCATGGTCCGTGCTTTTTCCGGGCTGTCGATGTACGGACGGGTGAATTTATTGAACGGAATGCTCTCGAATTGAGCGAGCAGGCTTTGGCCCAGTGTTTCGGCGGTGATGCCGGTGCCATCGGAGATGAAAAACGCGGTTCGTTTCATTTGCGATCTGGGCCTTAAGCTGATGACGTTTCTTGGATATGATAAGTTCGGTTTGCCGAATGCGGCTGTCGGCATTCTGCCATATTTTACGAGCCTATTTTCCAGGTCCAGGCCACATGCGTCCGGCCCAGTCAACGATGGCAGGCGGGCGCCCTTGAGCTTTTCCAATACAGTTAGTGGAGAGATCACCTTGGTAGAGTACGTAGTTTCCCTCGATAAGCTCGGCGTCCATGATGTAGAGCATGTGGGGGGCAAGAACGCATCCCTGGGCGAGATGATCAGTAACCTCGCCGGTGCCGGCGTGTCGGTGCCGGGCGGCTTTGCCACTACGGCTCAGGCGTACCGTGATTTTCTTGAACAAAGTGGCCTGAACGACAAGATTCACGCTGCCCTCGACGCGCTGGACGTGGACGATGTCAACGCCCTGGCCAAGACCGGCGCGCAGATCCGCCAATGGGTGATGGAAGCTGATTTCCCGGCGCGTCTTGATTCGGAAATCCGAACCGCTTTCGCCGCCATGGCCAACGGTAACGACAACATGGCCGTTGCCGTGCGTTCCTCGGCCACCGCCGAAGACCTGCCTGACGCCTCGTTCGCTGGTCAGCAAGAGACCTTCCTCAACATTCGCGGCGTCGACAACGTGATCCGCGCGGCCAAGGAAGTGTTCGCTTCGCTGTTCAACGACCGCGCCATTTCCTATCGCGTGCACCAAGGCTTCGACCACAAACTCGTCGCCTTGTCGGCGGGTGTGCAGCGTATGGTCCGCTCCGAAACCGGCACCGCCGGCGTGATGTTCACCCTCGACACCGAGTCGGGCTTCCGCGACGTGGTGTTCATCACCGGCGCCTACGGCCTGGGTGAAACCGTGGTTCAAGGCGCGGTCAACCCGGACGAGTTCTACGTCCACAAAAACACCCTGCAGGCCGGCCGCCCGGCCATCCTGCGCCGCAACCTGGGCAGCAAGGCCATCAAGATGGTCTACGGCGAAGAAGCCAAGGCCGGCCGTTCGGTCAAGACCGTCGAGGTCGATCGCGCCGAGCGCGCCCGCTTCTGCCTGAGCGACGACGAAGTCAACGAACTGGCCAAGCAGGCGATGATCATCGAGCAGCACTACCAGCGCCCCATGGACATCGAATGGGCCAAGGACGGTGACGACGGCAAACTGTACATCGTTCAGGCCCGCCCTGAGACCGTGAAGAGCCGCGCCAGCGCCAACGTCATGGAACGTTACCTGCTCAAAGAGAAGGGCACCGTGCTGGTCGAAGGCCGTGCCATTGGCCAGCGCATCGGCGCCGGCAAGGTCCGCGTGATCAACGACGTGTCCGAGATGGACAAGGTGCAGCCGGGCGACGTGCTGGTCTCCGACATGACCGACCCAGACTGGGAACCGGTGATGAAGCGCGCCAGCGCCATCGTTACCAACCGTGGCGGGCGTACCTGCCACGCGGCGATCATCGCCCGTGAGCTGGGTATCCCGGCCGTGGTCGGTTGTGGCAATGCGACCCAGGTGCTCAAAGACGGCCAGGGCGTGACCGTATCCTGCGCCGAAGGCGATACCGGTTTCATCTTCGAGGGCGAGCTGGGCTTTGACGTCAAGCAGAACTCGGTGGACGCCATGCCAGAGCTGCCGTTCAAGATCATGATGAACGTCGGCAACCCGGACCGCGCCTTCGACTTCGCCCAGCTGCCTAACGCAGGTGTGGGCCTGGCGCGTCTGGAATTCATCATCAACCGCATGATCGGCGTGCACCCCAAGGCGCTGCTGAACTACGCCGGCCTGCCAGCCGAACTGAAGGAAAGCGTCGACAAGCGTATTGCCGGTTACAACGACCCGGTCGGCTTCTATGTCGAGAAACTGGTCGAAGGCATCAGCACCCTGGCTGCAGCCTTCTACCCGAAAAAGGTCATCGTGCGCCTGTCGGACTTCAAGTCCAACGAATACGCCAACCTGATCGGCGGCAAGCTGTACGAGCCGGAAGAAGAAAACCCGATGCTGGGCTTCCGCGGCGCCTCGCGCTACATCAGCGAGTCGTTCCGTGACTGCTTCGAGCTCGAGTGCCGTGCGCTCAAGCGCGTGCGCAATGAAATGGGCCTGACCAACGTCGAGATCATGGTGCCGTTCGTGCGCACCCTGGGCGAAGCCAGCCAGGTCGTCGACCTGCTTGCCGAAAACGGCCTGGCCCGTGGCGAGAACGGCCTGCGCGTGATCATGATGTGCGAGCTGCCGTCCAACGCGATCCTTGCCGAAGAGTTCCTCGAGTACTTCGACGGCTTCTCGATCGGCTCCAACGACCTGACCCAGCTGACCTTGGGCCTGGACCGCGACTCGGGCATCATTGCCCACCTGTTCGACGAGCGTAACCCGGCCGTGAAGAAGCTGCTGGCCAACGCCATTCAGGCGTGCAACAAGGCCGGCAAGTACATCGGCATCTGCGGCCAAGGCCCATCGGATCACCCGGACCTGGCCAAGTGGCTGATGGAGCAGGGCATCGAAAGTGTCTCGCTGAACCCGGACTCGGTACTCGAGACCTGGTTCTTCCTGGCCGAAGGCCAAGGCGCGGCCTGACGCGGTAAATTGCGGGGGCGCGTCTGGCGCGCCCCCGCCTGGTTTTTTCCAGGGCGAGTTCCAGCGATGGATCCCGCCCTTTTTTGTGCACCAAGCAACCTTATGCAAAGCAGCAGCAACCTTTTTCCCGTGGCCTTGCTCAGTGCAGAGCGCCGCGGCGACCTCAGCGAAGACGTATACCGGATCAAGGCCGGCAACAGCCCGGATCCTAGCGTCGAACTGGCCGTGACCCGCCTGGGTCTGGCTGATCAGGGCCGGGCCCAGGGGGTGCCGGTGATTCTGCTGCATGGCAGTTTCTCCAACCGGCGCTTCTGGTACTCGCCCAAAGGCATTGGCCTGGGTGCCTACCTGGCGCGGGCCGGTTTCGATGTGTGGATCCCGGAGATGCGTGGCCATGGCCTGTCGCCGCGCAATATCGCCTGGAAGCACAACAGCGTCGCCGACTATGCCCGCGACGACCTGCCACTGATCAGCGCGTTCGTGCGTGAGCAGTCTGGCCAGGCGCCGCACTGGGTCGGCCACTCCCTGGGTGGAACCACCCTGGTGGCGGCCTTGGGCGGCGGCTATCTCAAGGCTGAGCAGGTGGCCAGCGTGGCGCTTTTCGGTACCCAGATCAGCCGTGTCTACTGGCCGCTCAAAGTGCCGCCGCTGACCTGGGGAGCAAAACTGCTGCTCAGGCGCTGGGGGCAGATTTCCGGGCCGCGTTTCAAGCGTGGGCCGGAGGATGAGCCGATCGGCCTGGCCCTCGAGAGCATGCGCTGGCATGGCCTGTTCGGCCGTTTTGGCGACAAGCACGGTGATTGGTGGACGGGTTTGGCTGAAGTGGATGTGCCGCTTCTGGCCGTGGCGGGCGCCGGTGACTTCCAGGACCCGGTATGGGCATGCCGCAAACTGTTCGATCAGCTCGGCGGGGAGCGCAAGCAGTTCCTGCGCCTGGGGCGCGAAGAAGGCTTCGAGGCCTTTGGGCATGTCGACATGCTGGTGAGCAAGGCGGCACAGGCGCAGGTCTGGCCGTTGGTGGAGCGCTGGTTACGCGACCCGCTGCTGCCGGTGCATGAGTCGACGGTGATGCGCGAGCCTGTACCTGTTGGCTGAATCAGTCTCGCCTGTTCTGGCCTCTTCGCCGGTAAACCCGCTCCCACAGGGGTAGCACCGCTCTGAAGGGCTGTGCAGTCTCTGTGGGAGCGGGTTTACCCGCGAAGAGGCCAGAACAGGCGAAACATGACCGTTCGGTCCCGGATGACTGCGACGGCTTCTACGGTGTAGCCTTGGCCGATAACCGCTTTCGTTGTGACTGACAGGAGCTTCCCATGCAGCATTACGTAACGCCCGACCTGTGTGACGCCTACCCGGACCTGGTTCAGGTGCTGGAACCGATGTTCAGCAACTTCGGTGGCCGTGATTCCTTCGGTGGCCAGATCGTCACCATCAAGTGTTTCGAAGACAATTCGCTGGTCAAGGAGCAGGTCGAGCTCGATGGCAAGGGCAAGGTCCTGGTGGTCGACGGGGGAGGCTCGCTGCGCCGTGCCCTGCTCGGTGACATGCTCGCGGAGAAGGCTGCGAAAAATGGCTGGGAAGGCCTGGTGATCTATGGCTGCGTGCGTGACGTCGACGTGCTGATCCAGACCGATGTGGGTGTGCAAGCCCTGGCCAGCCACCCGATGAAAACCGACAAGCGCGGTATCGGCGACCTGAACGTGGCCGTGACCTTTGCCGGAGTGACCTTCCGCCCGAATGAATACCTGTACGCCGACAACAACGGCGTGATCATCTCGCCAAGCCCGCTGAAAATGCCGGAGTGATGCGCAGTACGCGCTGATGGAGCTTTGATGTTCGAGGAAGACAACGCGCAGTGGGGGCTGGTGCATGCCCTGGTGCTCGATGGTGAAGGTGGCGCGCGTTCGATTGCCCGGACCGAGCTGGACGGCTTGCAGTTGCAGCCTCAGGAAAGCCTGTGGCTGCACTGGGACCGCAGTCATCCGCAAACCCGCACCTGGCTGTTGCATGACAGCGGCCTGAGCGAGTTTGCCTGTGACCTGCTGCTGGAGGAAAACACCCGGCCACGGTTATTGCCGCAGCCGGGGGAGCAGCTGCTGTTGTTCCTGCGTGGCGTCAACCTCAACCCGGGGGCCGAGCCCGAAGACATGGTCTCGGTACGCATTCATGCCCAGGCGCAGCGGGTGATTTCGCTGCGCTTGCGGCCATTGCGTGCCAGTGATGAAGTCCTGCAGCAATTGGAAGAGGGCAGGGGGCCGAAATCCGCGTCCGAACTGTTGCTGTTGATGGGTGAGTTGCTGACCGAAAAGGTCCAGAGCCTGGTCAGCGACCTCTCCGAACTGGTCGACCTTGAAGAAGAAAAGGTTGAATCCGACGAACGGTATACCCCTGAGCAAGGCAGCTTGCAGCAGATCCGTCGGCGCGCTGCGGGCTTGCGCCGGTTCCTGGCGCCCCAGCGGGATATCTATGCCCAGCTGTCGCGCAGCAAATGGAGCTGGTCTTGCGATGCCGACGCCGATTACTGGAACGAGCTGAACAACAGCCTGATCCGCTACCTCGAAGAGCTCGAACTGACCCGCGAGCGCGCAGCGCTGGTGCTGGAAAGCGAAGACCGCCGGCGCAGCGAACGAATGAACCGGACCATGTACCGCTTCGGCATCATCACCTGTATTTTCCTGCCCATGAGCTTTATCACCGGGCTGCTCGGCATCAACGTCGGCGGCATTCCGGGGGCGAGCAACCCATACGGTTTCCTGCTGGCCTGCATTGTCGTGCTGGCCCTGGCGGTGGGGCAGTGGTGGTTGTTCCGGCGGTTGCGCTGGGTATGACGATGCCGCGTTATCTTGAAACATCCGCCCCTGTGCGATGTGTGACCCGTCGCCCGGCCATCTCGTCTCTGACTGATACTGCGCGAGGTGCCCATGCACGATCCGTTTGAACAATCCCTGCGTGACCTGCTCAATGCGTCGCCCTCCGGTGAGGAGCGAGACGATGCCGCGTGCCTGGGTCGCGTGCTCAAAACCGCCAACCGCCAGGTCGGCGCCGGTGATCTGTTCAGCCTGCTTGGCCGCTGGAGCCAGGCGTTGCTGATCGCCGTGAACAATGGTTCGGCGCACGTTGCGCCGGTGCGTCGACACTCTACCCGCAACGCTGCAGATGGCAGCAAAGCAGATAAGGCCGATTGAATATGGAACTCGATCTCTGGACCCAGAGCCTGGTCACTGCGATGACCGCCCTATGGACCAAGGTAGCGAACTTCATCCCTAACCTGTTCGGCGCGCTGGTCGTGGTGCTGCTCGGTTTCGTGGTGGCCAAGCTGCTTGACACACTGCTTTCCAAGCTTCTGGCCAAAGTCGGCCTTGACCGTCTGATGGCCGGCACCGGGCTGACCAAGATGCTTGGCCGGGTCGGCATCCAGGTGCCGATCTCGACCCTGATCGGCAAGGTCGTGTACTGGTTCGTGTTGCTGATCTTCCTGGTATCGGCCGCTGAATCGTTGGGCCTGGAGCGTGTTTCGGCAACCCTCGACATGCTCGCCCTTTACCTGCCCAAGGTCTTTGGCGCAGCGCTGGTGCTGCTGGCCGGCGTGCTGCTGGCGCAGGTTGCCAACGGCTTGGTGCGTGGCGCTGCCGAAGGTATCGGCCTGGAATACTCCGCAGGCCTGGGGCGCATCACTCAGGGCCTGGTGATCATCATCAGCATCTCGGTGGCGATCAGCCAGCTCGAGGTCAAGACCGACCTGCTCAACCACGTGATCGTCATTGGGCTGATTACCGTTGGTCTGGCCGTTGCGCTTGCGATGGGCCTTGGCAGCCGCGAAATCGCCGGGCAGATCCTGGCCGGCATCTACGTTCGCGAACTCTACCAGGTCGGCCAGCAGGTGCGGATTGGAGAGGTTGAAGGAATGATCGAAGAGATCGGCACGGTCAAGACGACGCTGTTGACCGATGATGGCGAACTGGTGTCGCTGTCCAATCGCGTGCTCCTCGAGCAGCGAGTCAATAGCCGCTAACCGCACAAAAGCTGTTAATGTATGCCGCCGCGAAATCAGCCCAAAGGGGCTGAGCGGCGACATTGACCTGACTGTCGGCCAGATCCGTTTTGAATAAAGTTCATTCGCCGCCCATGCGTTATGACCCCCGCGAACTCACCGACGAGGAGTTGGTGGCGCGTTCGCATGAGGAGCTGTATCACGTAACCCGCGCCTATGAGGAGCTCATGCGGCGCTATCAGCGGACCCTGTTCAACGTCTGTGCGCGTTATCTGGGGAACGACCGCGATGCTGATGATGTCTGTCAAGAAGTGATGCTGAAGGTGCTGTACGGTCTGAAGAACTTCGAGGGCAAATCCAAGTTCAAGACCTGGCTCTACAGCATTACCTACAACGAATGCATTACCCAGTACCGCAAGGAGCGTCGTAAACGCCGGTTGATGGATGCCTTGAGCCTGGACCCTGTAGAAGAGGCGTCGGAAGAGAAGGCTCCGAAACCGGAAGAAAAAGGCGGGCTGGACAAGTGGCTGGTGCATGTGAACCCGATCGATCGGGAAATTCTGGTGTTGCGCTTTGTCGCAGAACTGGAATTCCAGGAAATCGCCGATATCATGCACATGGGCCTGAGCGCGACGAAAATGCGCTACAAGCGCGCGCTAGACAAGCTTCGTGAGAAATTTGCAGGTCTGGATGAAACTTAGTCCCTTGTAAATATCTCTAACGGATCGGTGAGTTCTGCTAGACTTGCCGTCGAGTTGTCCCCCGGATGTTGGTGGGACTGCTTAACTATCACCAGATGGGGATTTAACGGATGAAATTGAAAAACACCTTGGGCTTGGCCATTGGCTCGCTCGTCGCAGCTACTTCGTTCGGCGTTATGGCTCAAGGCCAGGGCGCGGTCGAAATCGAAGGCAACGTGACCAAGCAGTACTACGACAGCGAGCGTAACTTCAAGAACGACGGCACCAATCCTGGTGTTCGTCTGGGTTACTTCCTGACTGACGACGTATCCCTGGACCTGGGCTACAACGAGACTCACAACGCTCGTGGCGAAGTCTTCAACAAGGACATCAAAGGTTCCAAGGCCAAGCTGGACGCTACCTACCACTTCGGTACCGTCGGCGACGCTCTGCGTCCGTACGTTTCCGCTGGTTTCGCTCACGAGAGCCTGGGCCAGGCCACGCGTAACGGCCGTGACCACTCCACCTTCGCCAACGTTGGCGCTGGCGCCAAGTGGTACATCACCGACATGTTCTTCGCCCGTGCCGGCGTAGAAGCCATGTACAACATCGATGACGGCAACACCGAGTGGGGTCCAACCGTTGGTGTTGGTCTGAACTTCGGTGGTAGCGGTGGCAAAGTTGCTGCAGCGCCTGCTCCAGTTGCCGAAGTCTGCTCCGACTCCGACAACGACGGTGTTTGCGACAACGTCGACAAGTGCCCAGACACCCCAGCCAACGTTACCGTTGATGCTGATGGCTGCCCGGCTGTTGCCGAAGTCGTTCGCGTTGAGCTGGACGTCAAGTTCGACTTCGACAAGTCGGTCGTCAAGCCAAACAGCTACGGCGACATCAAGAACCTGGCTGACTTCATGAAGCAGTACCCACAAACCACCACCGTGGTTGAAGGTCACACTGACTCCGTCGGCCCAGACGCTTACAACCAGAAGCTGTCCGAGCGTCGTGCCAACGCTGTTAAGCAGGTCCTGACCCAGCAGTACGGCGTAGAATCCAGCCGTGTTGACTCGGTTGGCTACGGCGAAACCCGTCCGGTTGCCGACAACGCCACCGAAGAAGGCCGTGCTATCAACCGTCGCGTTGAAGCTCAGGTAGAAGCCCAGTCCAAGTAATTGGTCTGAAGCTTCAATGAAAAACCCGGCCTCGGCCGGGTTTTTCTTTGCCTGGGTTTTCTTTTTTGTCTGTGCTGGCATTACCCAGCCATTGCCGCCCATGCCTTCATCACCTGCGCCCTAACCACTTCGCCGATCACCAGAATTGCCGGGCTGCTCAGTCCGAACGCCCGAGCATCCTCGACCATTCGCGATACATCGCTGCGACACTCCCGCTGCTGTGGCAACGACGCATTCTCGATCATCGCCACCGGCATCCCCGGCGCCATGCCGCCCTCCAGCAGCCCCCGGCTGATCTGCTCAAGCCGCGCCACGCCCATGTAAATCACCAGGGTCGTGCCGCCCTGGGCCAGTGCTGCCCAATTCAGTTCGCTGTCATCCTGGGTGTGCGCGGTCACCAGCGTCACCCCTCGGCTGACCCCGCGCGAGGTCAGCGAGATACCGCACTGGGTGGCTCCGGCCAGGCCTGCGGTAATGCCGTTGACCAGTTCCACGTCGATGCCATGGCCTTGCAGCCACAGTGCCTCCTCGCCGCCCCGGCCAAAGATGCACGGGTCACCGCCCTTGAGCCGCACCACGCAACGCCCCTGCCGTGCATGGCGCAGCATCAAGCGCTGGATGAAGGCCTGTGGCGTGGAACGGCAGCCGCCGCGCTTGCCCACTGCAATTACCCTGGCGTGCGGGCAGTGCTCCAGTACGGCCGGGTTGACCAGGTCGTCGATCATCACCACTTCGGCCTGTTGCAGTGCGCGCACGGCCTTGAGCGTGAGCAGTTCAGGGTCGCCAGGGCCGGCACCGACCAGCCAGACTTTTGCATTCATCAGTGTTTCCTCATCGGCAAGGCACATTCAGCCCCTGAGCAGGGCGAACAGCAGTAACAGGTTGAACAACAGCGATAGCAGGGCCAGCGTTCGCCAGACTTTCAACGGCTCGCGCTCAAGCAGCGGGCGTGGGCGGTTGGGCAGTTCCTGGCGGTCACCGCGTTCGAGCAGCAGTAGCCACTGCTCAGCGGTTTCAAAGCGTTGTGACGGGTCCGCTGCCACGGATTGCTGAAGGTTGTGCTGCAGCCATTCGGGCAGGTCAGGGCGATAGCGTGAGGCATTGACCGCCTGGCCGAAGCGTGGGCGCTGGAACGCTTCAATCTCGCCGTAGGGGTAGTGCCCGGTCAGCAGGTGATAGAGCGTGACGCCCGCCGCGTACAGGTCCTGGCGTGGGCTGGGCGGTTGGCCTTCGAAGGCTTCCGGAGCGATGAACGAAGGCGTGCCTGGCAGCTCGTGCAGCGGGTCCTGGGAGAGACCGGGGCAATACGCCAGGCCGAAGTCCAGAAGGCGCAGCTGGCCGTCATCACCCAGGTGCAGGTTGTCGGGCTTGATGTCGCGGTGCAGCAGATTGCGCCTGTGCAGTACGCCGACCGCTTGCAGCAGCTGGCGGGCGACCTCCATCCACTGTGCCAGCGGTAACGGGCCATTTTCGGCGAAGTGCGCCGCGAGGGTTCTGCCACTGTGTTCGCGCATCACGTAGTACAGGTGTTGACGCCGGCCTGCGGCATGCAGCTCGGGAAAGTGACGGCCTGCGACCCGGCGCAGGAACCATTCCTCCAGCAGCAGGGCTTGAGCGGCGCCCGGTTCCTGTTCGCGGTCCTCGGGTAAAGTCTTCAGCAGCCATGGTTGGCCCTGCGCGTCACGCACACGGTAGAGCAGTGACTGGCGGCTGTGCGCCAGGCGCGTTTCGACCTGCCAACCATCGATCATCTGGGCGTCACGCAGCGGGCCCGGCAATGGCCACTGCTGCAGTTGCACCAGGGTGTCGCCGAGGTTGGCTGTGCCCAGTTGCTCGACCCGCACCAGCAAGGCGCTGGCGTTATCCTGGCTGCCGTTGTGCAGGGCGCTGGCAACCAGGGTGTCGGCGGCAGACTGCAGGTCGGGCTGCTCGCGCAGCACGGCCTGGATGTGTTGGTCGCCGAGGCTTGCCCATACGCCGTCGCTGAGTAGCAGGTAGCATTCGCCGGCCTGCAGTTCGCCGTCCAGATAGTCGACCAGCAGGTGCTGATCCAGCCCCAGCGCGCGCTTTAGCACGTGTTGCATGCCGGGCTGGTCCCAGACGTGGTCTTCGCTCAGGCAATGCAGGTGCCCGGCGTGCCAGCGATAGGCCCGGCAATCGCCCACGTGCGCCAGGGTGAAGCGGCGCCCTCGCAGGACCAGGGCGCTCAGTGTGGTCAGTAAAGGCTGGTTGCCTTGGGCGCGCAACCAGCGGTTCTGTGCCAGCAGCAGGCGGTCCAGGGCCTGGGCCACGCCCCAGGTGGCGGGGGTGGCGTAATAGTCCATGGCCAGGGCCTGCAAGCTGGCGCGGGCTGCCAGGCCGCCGTCGGCACACTGGCTGACGCCATCGGCGAGGGCGAACAGGTAGCCTTTGCTGGCGGCCAGCTCCGGCGCCGGCGTGACCAGGCGCAGGGCGTCCTGGTTCTCTGTGCGTGGCCCGGTGGCGCTGGCCTGGGCAAAGCTCAGTTGCAGGCTCATGGCGCTGCCTCAGACCCGCGCAGCGGTAACGGCTGCCGAGCCCCAGGTGGTGCGCCAGCGTTGCTTGACCCCGTGCAGGCCGAACCAGGCGAGCAGGCCAAGGCTGGCGAACAGCCACAGGCCAAGCTGATAGTCGCCGGTATGCTGCTTGATAGCGCCGAGCCCTGCCGCCAGCAGGAAGCCGCCGATGCCACCGGCCATGCCGATCAGCCCGGTCATTACGCCGATCTCTTGGCGGAAGCGTTGCGGTACCAGCTGGAACACCGCGCCATTTCCGGCGCCGAGGCCGAGCATGGCACTGACGAACAACGCCAGGGCCGCTGCAGCGCTCGGCAGGTTGAAGCCGACTGCCGCTATGCAGATGGCGGCCACGCTGTACATGCCGAGCAGGGTGCGGATACCGCCGAAACGGTCGGCCAAGGCGCCCCCCAGCGGGCGCATCAGGCTGCCGGCGAACACGCAGGCGGCGGTGTAGTAGCCAGCGGTGACCGGGCTCAGGGCGTACTGGTCACTGAAATAGCCGGGCAGCGCGCTGGCCAGGCCGATGAAGCCACCGAAGGTGACACTGTAGAAGAACATGAACCACCAGCTGTCACGGTCGCCCAAGGCTTTCAGGTAGTCGGCTGCGGCCTTCGGCTTGGGCCGTTGTGGGGCATTGCGGGCGAGCAGGGCGAACAGCGCCAGGGTCAGCAGCAGCGGGAGCACCGCAACGCCGAAAACGTTGTTCCAGCCGAACGCAGCAGCCAGCACGGGCGCCAACAGGGCGGCGAACACCGTGCCGGAGTTGCCCGCGCCAGCGATACCCATGGCCTTGCCCTGGTGCTGTGGCGGGTACCACTGCGAGGCCAGTGGCAGCGATACGGCGAACGAGGCGCCGGCAACACCGAGGAACACGCCCAGCAGCAGGGCTTGTTCATAGGTGTGCACCCCCAGATACCAGGCGCCGGCGAGGGCGACGATGACGATCACCTGGCCGATCAGGCCGGCGGTTTTCGGCGACAGGCGATCGACCAGCACGCCCATGACGAAACGCAGCACCGCACCAGCGAGAATCGGCGTGGCCACCATCAGGCCGCGTTGCTGGGCGCTCAGTTGCAGGTCGGCGGCGATCTGCACCGCCAGTGGGCCAAGCAGGTACCAGACCATGAAGCTCAGGTCGAAATACAGGAACGCGGCGAACAGCGTGGGCACATGCCCGGATTTCCAGAAGCTGGTACTCATCGAACACCTCACTCGGCAATGCAACGGAAACGAAAAAGACGCCGCTACCCGGTCCACTGGTGTGGAGGGGGAGCGACGTCTTTGTCGGGAGTTTTATGAGGCAACCGCCGTTGGCTACCGGTGGAATATCTTCAGCAAGAGCTGGGCCAACTCTGTGCCCTGCATGCACGATCCCTGTAGGAGCGGCCTTGTGTCGCGAACGGCTGCGAACCAGCCCCGGCTATTTCAGCATTTGCCCGAAGACTGTGGGGCTGCTTCGCAGCCGTTCGCGACACAAGGCCGCTCCTACAAGGGGCGCGATTGCGGTGCTAGCCGAGCATTTCATGCATGGCGATGATCTGCTCGGCTACCTGGATGAGCTTCTGCTGCCGGCTCATGGCCTGCCGGCGCATCAGGGTGTAGGCCTGTTCCTCGTTGCAGTCCTTCATCTTCATCAGCAACCCCTTGGCCTGCTCGATGCGCTTGCGCTCGGCCAGTTGCTGGTCGCGGGCCAGCAGTTGGGCCTTGAGCGCCTGGTCGCTTTCGAAACGGGCCATGGCCACATCGAGGATCGGCTGCAGGCGTGCGGCATGAATGCCTTCAACGATGTAGGCGCTGACCCCGGCCTGGATCGCCTGGCGCATTACGGCCGGGTCGTGCTCGTCGGTGAACAGCACGATTGGCCGCGGCTGGTCGCGGCTGACCAGCACCACCTGTTCCATCACGTCGCGGTCGGGGGAGTCGGTATCAATCAACACGACGTCCGGGCGCACCGTTTGGATGCAGGACGGCAGGTCAATGGTCAGGTCCGGGGCTTCGATCACCTCGAAGCCCGCTTCGCGCAAAGCGGCCTTGAGGCGGCCAAGTTTGTTCCGGGTATCGTCGATCAGCAGTATGCGCAGCATGGCGATGCCCCTCACAAACCGATCCGGGCACCGGGCGTATCGCCCAGGGCGTGCAGGCGGAAGCTGCGGGCGTAGGCATACGGGTCAGTGCCGTCCCAACGCACACCGTCGATCAGCAGGCTGCTGCGCATGGCTGACTCGGGGCACGGCACGCCGAGCGACGCGGCGGCCTCGCGGTACACCTGCAATTGCTGCACCTGGCGAGCCACGCCCAGGTAGTCAGGGTCATCGTGCAGCAGGCCCCAGCGGCGGAATTGGGTCATGAACCACATACCGTCCGACAGATAAGGCCAATTGGCGCGGCCTTGGTCGAACAGGCGCAGGGCGTGCCGGTCGTGCCAAGCGTTGCCCAGGCCGTCCTGATAATTGCCCAGCAGGCGCGGTTCGACATGTTCCAGCGGTGTGTCCAGGTAGGCGCTACCGCTGAGCAGTTGTGCGGTGCTGCGCAGGTTCTCAGGGCTCTGTTCGATGAACCGGCTGGCGGCGAGCACCGCCTTGATCAGTGCGCGTGCGCTATTGGGGTACTGTTCGACGAAGGCGCGAGCGCTGGCCAGTACTTTTTCCGGGTGGTCGGGCCAGATCGACTGGCTGGTAGCCAGGGTGAAGCCCAGGCCTTGGCCGACGGCGGCAGCGGCCCAGGGTTCGCCGACGCAGAAACCGTCGATGCGCCCAGCCTGGATGTGCGCCGCCATCTGAGCGGGTGGCACCACTACGCTGCTGACGTCATGCAATGGGTGGATACCCTGGCTGGCCAGCCAGTAATACAGCCACATGGCGTGGGTGCCGGTGGGGAAGGTCTGGGCAAAGGTCAGCCGTGCGCCATGCTGGTGCACCAGGTGCGCCAGTGCCTCAGGGCTGGTCACGCCTTTGTGCTGCAAGGCTGGCGACAGGTGGATGGCCTGGGCATTCTGGTTCAGGCCCATGAGCACCGCCATGTCGTTGGCTGGCACGCCACCGATGCCCAGGTGCACCGCGTAGACCAGGCCATAGAGGCAGTGGGCGGCATCCAGCTCGCCGCTGGCCAGCTTGTCGCGCAAGCCGGCCCAGGAGCCCTGGCGCTTGAGGTTGAGCGTCAGGCCATGTTGCTGGGCGAAGCCCTGGGTGGCGGCGACCACCACCGAGGCGCAATCGGTCAGGGCCATGTAGCCAATGTTGAGGCTGGGTTTTTCCGGCGCGTCGCTACCGTTTACCCAGGCGAGAGGTGCTGTATTCACAAAGGTCCTCGCCCGTACTGAATAGGCTGTAGGCAAGCGAAGTAGCAACCCATGTGCCAAGCCCCTGTCATGCCAGGCGCGCGCTGGCTATAATCGCTGCCTCACTCACCCCGAGCCTTGCCCGCCCATGTATACCCTGGCCCGCCAGCTGCTGTTCAAGCTTTCCCCGGAAACCTCCCATGACCTGTCCCTGGACCTGATCGGCGCCGGTGGCCGGCTTGGGCTCAACGGTGTGCTGTGCAAGCAGCCGGCTGCGCTGCCGGTGACCGTGATGGGTTTGAACTTCGCCAACCCGGTAGGGCTTGCGGCGGGCCTGGACAAGAACGGCGCGGCCATCGACGGCTTCGCCCAGCTGGGCTTTGGCTTCGTCGAGATCGGCACCGTGACCCCACGCCCGCAGCCTGGCAACCCCAAGCCGCGGCTGTTCCGCCTGCCGCAGGCGACGGCGATCATCAACCGCATGGGGTTCAACAACCTGGGCGTCGATCACCTGCTCGAGCGCGTGCGTGCTGCGCGCTATGACGGGGTGCTGGGTATCAACATCGGCAAGAACTTCGATACCCCGGTCGAGCGTGCGGTCGACGACTACCTGATCTGCCTGAACAAGGTCTATACCGAGGCCAGTTACATCACCGTCAACGTCAGCTCGCCGAACACCCCAGGCCTGCGCAGCCTGCAGTTCGGCGACTCGCTCAAGCAGCTGCTGGATGCCCTGGCCGAGCGCCGTGAGCAGTTGGCCGCCGAGCAGGGCAAGCGGGTGCCGCTGGCGATCAAGATCGCGCCGGACATGAGCGACGAGGAAACCGCGCTGGTGGCCTCGGCGCTGATGGAGTCGGGAATGGATGCGGTGATTGCCACCAACACCACCCTGAGCCGCGAGGGAGTCGAAGCGCTGGAGCATGGTGGCGAGGCCGGTGGCCTGTCGGGTGCGCCCGTGCTTCAGAAGAGCACGCACATTGTGAAGGTGCTTGCAGGTGAGCTGGGTGGCAAGCTGCCGATCATCGCCGCCGGTGGCATTACCGAAGGCCGTCATGCGGCCGAGAAGATCGCTGCTGGGGCGAGCTTGGTGCAGATCTACTCGGGGTTCATCTACAAAGGGCCGGCGCTGATCCGTGAAGCAGTGGATGCGATCGCGGCAATGCCCAAGGCCTGACGGCGGGCATAAAAAAGGGCCCCTTCAAGGGGCCCTTGGGCCGAAGCCCGCCGCCCGGATAGGGCGCGCATGGTAACTCGAATTCAGTGTCCTCGATCAGCCAACGGCGTGATTTTCGTTGAGTCTATGGATGCCAGCGGTGCCAGTCATTCCGTCCCAGTTATCACCGCGACCTTCGCGCCAGCCGTTGATCCAGGCTTGGCGAACTGAAGGTAGAGTAAAGGGGCAAAGTTCGCGGGATTTGCCGGTGACCCCGTATTGGTAGCCACGTGAATATGCTCTTTCCAACGGATCACGCTTAAGTCTTCTCATAGGGTGTTGCCCTCACTTGTTGACTGTAATGTCCCGTCGGCCTCTCCGAGGCCGGGCAGAGTCGTTCTGCCGGTTTTGCGCTCGCTGCCGGCGTGGCGAGCTGAAGGTGCCGCCTCGTTGCGAAGCGGCCTGAGACCAGTTCTATCGAATGCAGGTCACCGTGTGAATGATCGATTTGTCATAAGCACGTAACCTTTCCAAGGGTGAGGGGATAAGTAAATAAATGCGACTCAACCTTGTTTGACGTTGAGCCCGCTATGATCAGGGTTTGCCGAACCTTGACGTCATTTCGCCAGCGTTGCTGGGGAATGACAGAAATATCTGGTAATGCGACGAAGGGTCACACTGGCCCCGAAGTCGACCGAAATTATTTGAACTGCCTGATGATCTAAGCTGTTTTTGCCACCTGGCGAGCGGCTGATCGATCAGGCGGCCCGGCCGTCCGGCTGCTATGAAGCAGTGGGGAAGGCCACCCGGACGCTTGCTGGAAGGGCGTTCGGGCAAACATCGGCAAGGCGATGCGTCGCCTCGTCACTTACATAGCCCAAGGCGCTGGAATACTCATGTCGGACCGTTTCGAACTCTATCTCACCTGCCCCAAAGGCCTGGAAGGCCTGCTTGCCGAAGAGGCCCGAGGCCTCGGCCTGGATGATGTGCGTGAGCACACCTCGGCCATTCGCGGCGCCGCCGACATGGAAACCGCCTACCGCCTGTGCCTGTGGTCGCGTCTGGCCAACCGCGTGTTGCTGGTGCTCAAGCGCTTCTCGATGAAGAACGCCGATGACCTCTACGATGGCGTGCACGCCGTCGACTGGGCCGACCACCTGGCTGCCGACGGCACCCTGGCCGTGGAATTCAGCGGCCATGGCTCGGGCATCGACAACACCCATTTCGGTGCGCTCAAGGTCAAGGACGCGATCGTCGACAAGCTGCGCAACCGTGAAGGCCTGCGCCCGTCGGTGGAAAAGGTCGACCCGGATGTGCGCGTGCACCTGCGCCTGGATCGCGGCGAAGCGATTCTGTCCCTCGACCTGTCCGGTCACAGCCTGCACCAGCGTGGCTATCGCCTGCAGCAAGGCGCCGCGCCGCTGAAGGAAAACCTGGCGGCAGCGGTACTGATTCGCGCCGGCTGGCCGCGCATTGCCGCTGAAGGTGGCGCCCTGGCCGACCCGATGTGCGGTGTCGGCACCTTCCTGGTGGAGGCGGCGATGATCGCCGCCGACATCGCGCCCAACCTCAAGCGTGAGCGCTGGGGCTTCAGTGCCTGGCTCGGCCACGTACCGGCGACCTGGCGCAAGGTCCACGAAGAGGGGCAGGCCCGCGCGCAAGCCGGCCTGGCCAAGCCACCCCTGTGGATTCGCGGTTATGAAGCCGACCCGCGGCTGATCCAGCCAGGGCGCAATAACGTCGAGCGCGCAGGCCTGGGTGACTGGGTGAAGATCTACCAGGGCGAAGTCAGCACCTTCGAGCCGCGCCCGGACCAGAACCAGAAAGGCCTGGTCATCAGCAACCCGCCGTACGGTGAGCGGCTGGGTGACGAAGCCAGCCTGCTGTACCTCTACCAGAACTTTGGCGAGCGCCTGCGCCAGGCCTGCATGGGCTGGGAAGCGGCGGTGTTCACCGGAGCCCCGGAGCTGGGCAAGCGCATGGGCATCCGCAGCCACAAGCAATATGCCTTCTGGAACGGCGCGCTGCCGTGCAAGCTGCTGCTGTTCAAGGTCCAGCCTGACCAGTTCGTCACCGGCGAGCGTCGCGAGGCCCAGGCCGACAATGGCGAGACCCGCCGCCCTGCAGCAGTAGCGAGCGAGCCGGCACGCCTGTCGGAAGGCGCGCAGATGTTCGCCAACCGCCTGCAAAAGAACCTCAAGCAGCTTGGCAAGTGGGCCCGGCGCGAGCAGGTCGACTGCTACCGACTGTACGATGCCGACATGCCTGAGTATGCCTTGGCGGTCGACCTCTACCAGGACTGGGTGCATGTGCAGGAATACGCGGCCCCGCGCTCGATCGACCCGGACAAGGCCCAGGCGCGCCTGCTCGATGCCCTGGCGGCGATCCCCCAGGCATTGAACATCGACCCGCAGCGTGTGGTGCTCAAGCGCCGCGAGCGCCAGAGCGGCACCCGCCAGTACGAGCGCCAGGCGACCGAAGGGCGTTTCCAGGAAGTCAACGAAGGCGGCGTGAAGCTGCTGGTCAACCTCACCGACTACCTCGACACCGGGTTGTTCCTCGACCACCGCCCGATGCGCATGCGCATCCAGCGCGAGGCCAACGGCAAGCGCTTCCTCAACCTGTTCTGCTACACCGCCACGGCCACTGTGCACGCGGCCAAGGGCGGTGCGCGCAGCACCACCAGTGTCGACCTGTCGAAAACCTACCTGGACTGGGCGCGGCGCAACCTGTCGCTGAACGGCTTCTCCGAGCGTAACCGCCTGGAGCAGGGCGATGTCATGGCCTGGCTGGAAGGCAACCGCGACAGCTACGACCTGATCTTCATCGACCCGCCGACCTTCTCCAACTCCAAACGCATGGAAGGGGTGTTCGATGTTCAGCGTGACCATGTGCAACTGCTCGACCTGGCCATGGCCCGTCTTGCACCGGGTGGCGTGCTGTATTTCTCGAACAACTTCCGCAAGTTCCAGCTCGATGAGCATGTGAGCACGCGCTATGCGGTCGAAGAAATCAGCGCCCAGACCCTGGACCCGGACTTCGCCCGCAACAACCGCATCCATCGCGCCTGGCGCCTGCAGTTGCGTTAATTCGACAAGGCGCATTGCGTGCCTAATGGCCAATAGCTATAACTCAGCACAGGGCCAGAGAATTCGCAGGACGCTGACGTGATGAGATCGATCTATGTCGAAGTGGGGCGTGCGTGCGAAGGTGCTGGGCCTGTGCAGCGAGGCGATGGCTGCCTGGGCGGTGGCGCTGGTGGCGTTGGTGGCCGGCGTGCTGCTTTCGGCTGCCTTGGCGCTGGCCGCGCAGGCGTTCTACAAGCAGCAGTTGCGCCAGCGGTTCGAGCTGCTGGCCAGCGAACGTCATAGCCGCATCGCCGAGCGTTTCGACGACCAGGAGCAACGCCTGGATGGTTTGCGGCGCTTCTTTACCTACTCCAACGACATCACCCCGAACGAATTCGATGGCTACGCGCGGCCCTTGCTGCAGCGGACCCAGGCCTATTCCTGGGCGCCGCGGGTCGAGGCCGGGCAGCGACGCGAGTTCGAGCGCCAGGCCAGTGCCTGGTTGCGGCAGGATTACCTGATTCGCGAGCTGGATGGCGCAGGAAACTGGCACCCTTCGCCACGGCGTGACCACTACTACCCGGTGCTCTACACCCAGGCCGACACCTTGCAGGGGCAACCCTACGGGCTCGACCTGCGTAGCCAGCCGGCCCGCGAGCAGACGTTGGCGCGGGCACTGCAGCCAGGCAGCATGGCGGTTTCCGAGCCGCTGGACATGCTCAGCGTCGCTCCTGGCTTTGGCCGTGGGCTGCTGATGGTGGCACCGGTGTTCTCTGATGAACGGCCGGCTGAGCCGCCAGCGGGTTTTGTCATGGCCTTGCTGAACATGCGCCAGTTGATCACCGAAGGCCTGCCTGTCGCTGCGGATGACAATCTGGTGGTGCGCATCATCGACCCGAGCGGGCGCGATGGCCATGAAGTGCTGTTCGATTCGCAGAACCCGGTGGCGGCATTGGCCTTGGGCAGCACGCAGCTGCTGCACCTTGCCGACCACCATTTCCAGCTCGACATTCGTCCGAGCCAGGCATTTCTGCAAGCCAACCAGTCTGCCGCTGCCTTGACCGTGGGGCTGCTCGGCGGCTTGCTGAGCCTGCTGCTGAGCGCCTTGCTCTACAACCTTTTCAGCCAGCGTCAGCGTGCCTTGACCCTGGTCGAGCAGCGCACGGTGGCGCTGCGGGTCAGCGAGCAGTCGTTGCGCGATACTCACAATCAGTTGCGCAGCGTTCTGAATGCCGCAACCCAGGTGGCCATCATCGCGACCAGCCTCAAAGGCGAAGTCAGCACTTTCAACGCCGGTGCCGAACGCATGCTGGGCTATTCGGCCATTGAAGCCATCGGGCACCTGCAGCTGGAAGATCTGGTGATGCCAGAAGAGCTCAACCAGCGCGCCCATGCCTTGAGCCTGCGCTATGGGCGGCACATCGCCGGTGGCCAGGCGATGTTCGCCGAGACCATCCAGGACAGTGGTGGCGAGCCGGGCGAGTGGACTTTGGTGCGCAAGGATGGCAGCCATTTGCTGGCCAACATGCTGGTGACTGCCGTACTCGATGAGCAGGGGCTATGGGTTGGCTACCTGGCGATCTGCATCGATGTCACCGAGCGGCGGCGTGTGCACGAGGCCTTGGCCCTGCGTGATCGCTTGCTGGAGAAACTCAGCGCGGAAGTGCCCGGCGGGATCTATCAGTACCAGCTGGATGCCGATGGTCACTCATGCTTTCCGTATGCCAGCCAGGGCTTGTTCGACATCTACGAGGTCGATCTGCAGTTGTTGCGCGAGGATGCCACGGCGGTATTCGAGCGCATTCATCCCGATGACCTTGAGCGCGTGCGCCGTTCGGTGCGTTATTCCGCCGAACACCTTTCGCCGTGGCGTGAAGAGTACCGGGTGTGCCTGCCGCGTGCCGGGTTGCGCTGGGTGCGCGGCGAAGCGACGCCCGAGCCTGGCGAAGAGGGTTGCACGCTGTGGCATGGCTACCTCACCGATATCTCCGACCTCAAAGGGGTCGAGGAAGAGTTGCGTGCATTGTCGGTGACCGATGCGCTGACCGGTATTCATAACCGCCGTTATTTCCAGGAGCGGCTCAAGGTCGAACTGGACCGCGCCCAGCGTGATGGGCTGGATCTGGCGGTGATCATGCTCGACATCGACCATTTCAAACGGATCAACGATCAATACGGCCATGCCGTGGGTGACCATGTGTTGCGCAGCCTGTGCCAACGGATCAGTCAGCGTTTGCGCCGCACCGATGTATTTTGTCGGCTGGGTGGGGAGGAGTTCATGGTGCTGTGCCCGGGCAGCAATGCCGAGCAGGCACGGATGTTGGCCATTGAGCTGTGGCATGGGGTGCGCAGCGTGCCGGTAGAAGGAGTGGGCAAGGTGACCGCGAGCTTTGGTGTGGCCGGATGGCGGCTGGGGGAGGGGGCGGATGCCTTGCTGCTGCGCGCGGATGCCGGGGTGTATGCGGCCAAGCAGGCTGGCCGAGACAGGGTCGAGGCAGAGTTGACCTGACCTTTCTTCTTGGTCTGTGCCGGCCCTTTCGCGGGTAAACCCGCTCCCACAGGTCAACCACTGCCATTGAGAGTGGTGCTGTCCCTGTGGGAGCGGGTTTTACCCGCGAAGAGGCCAGTACAGGCTACAGCCATATCAAGGCGCCGCAGCGGTCGCGCTGTTGTTCAGTTTCGGCTGGCGATACAGGTCGAGCAGCACCTGGTCGAGTACTTGCGAGGCTCCCCACGGCTTCGGATCGTTGAGGATCGCCGCCACCGCCCAAGTGTTGCCGTTGCTGTCACGGCTAAAGCCGGCGATCGCCCGCACGGTGTTCAGGGTGCCGGTCTTGATGTGCCCTTCACCGGTCATGGCGGTGCGCTTGAGGCGTTTACGCATGGTGCCGTCCATGCCCACCAGCGGCATCGAGCTGATGAACTCGGCCGAGTAGGGGCTGTTCCACGCGGCCTGCAGCACTGCCGCCATCTCGCGGGTGCTGACCCGCTCGGCGCGCGACAGGCCGGAGCCGTTCTCCATCACCAGGTGCGGCGCGGTGATGCCTTTCTTCGCCAGCCACTGACGCACTACGCGCTGCGCTGCGCGTGCGTCGTCGCCATCGGCGTCGGTGCGGAACTGTGCACCCAGGCTCAGGAACAGCTGCTGGGCCATGGTGTTGTTACTGTATTTGTTGATGTCGCGGATCACTTCTACCAGGTCGGGCGAGAAGGCCCGGGCCAGCAGGCGTGCGCTCTTCGGCACATTCTCGAAGCGGTCACGGCCCTGGATGCTGCCACCCAGTTCGTTCCAGATCGCCCGCACGGCGCCGGCGGCGTAGGTCGGGTGGTCAAGCAGTGACAGGTAAGTCTGCGAGTTGCAACCATCACCCAGTTGGCCGGTGACGGTCACGCTGATACCGTCGGGCTGCGGCACGGGGTTATAGCGAACGTCGCCGCTGCATTGCTTGGAGGCTACGGCCTTGACCTGGTTATCGATGTGGATGCTGGCGATCGGAGGTTCGACGGCAACGGTCACCTTGCCGCCGTCGTTGCGGGCAACGAAGCGCAAGGCCTTGAGGTTGATCATCAGCGAGTCGGGCTTGACCAGGAACGGCTTGTTGACGTCGCCGCCGTCATCATCGAACTGTGGCAGGTTGGGTTGCACGAAGTGGCTACGGTCCAGCACCAGGTCGCCGGTAACAGTGCGTACGCCATTGGCGCGCAGGTCACGCATCAGCAGCCAGAGCTTCTCCATGTTCAGTTTGGGGTCGCCGCCGCCCTTGAGGTACAGGTTGCCATTGAGCACGCCGTTGCTCAGGGTGCCATCGGTGTAGAACTCGGTTTTCCACTGGAAGGTCGGGCCGAGCAGTTCAAGGGCGGCGTAGGTGGTGACCAGCTTCATGGTCGAAGCCGGGTTGACCGACACATCGGCGTTGAACACGGTGGCTGATCCGGGCCCGTTCAGCGGCAGCATGACCAGCGACAGGGCGCTGTCCTGCAGCTTGTTGGCCTTGAGCGCCTGCTGGACTTTCGGCGGCAGGGTGGTATTGACGGCAGCAGCCTGGCTGGGCAATGCGAGTGGCAACAGCAGGCCGGCGAGAACGAGGGGGCGGAGCTTTTTGATCATATGGATTAAGTACCCTGCGGACGAGGGAAAATGACAATGGGGCTGTAAGAGATGATCACCCCAAGAAATATAGAGCGCATTATGCCCCAAGCGCAGCGTTCATGCGCCACGTTCGACGGAAAAGCGCCTTTGCAGCGTGGAAACTGTTAAAGTGCCGCGCGTTATTACTCAAGAGGATTGTTTCATGGCTACCAACCGTTCCCGTCGTCTGCGCAAGAAGCTGTGCGTTGATGAATTCCAGGAGCTGGGTTTTGAACTGAACCTGGGTTTCAAGGAAGACCTGTCCGACGAAGCCATTGATGCCTTCCTCGACGCCTTCCTGGCAGAAGCCATGGATGCCAACGGCCTGGACTACGTCGGCGGCGATGATTTCGGCCTGGTCTGCCTGGCCAACCGCGGCTCGGTCAGCGAAGAGCAGCGTGCTACCGTCGAAGCCTGGCTCAAAGGCCGCAGTGAACTGACCACCATTGAAGTCAGCCCACTGCTGGACGCCTGGTATCCGGAAAAGCCGATCAACCCGGCTTCCTGATGCATGCGTGAGCGGCGCCCCGCGCGGGCGTCGCTCCGTCAAGCCCTGGTCAGTTCCCTGGCCAGCGCTTTCTCCGTTCGGCGCATATGCCGTGCCAGTACCTGCCGCTGCAGTTTGATGCAGGCTGCAGGCGAATGTTGCTCCTCCAGGGCCGCGCAGGCCTTCATCATGCCTTTTGCTTCCAGCAGCCGTGCCGCGCTGAGGATCTTGTGTGCCTGCTCGCGGATCTCAGCCGCCTGATGGACGGGATCGAGGGCCATGAGCAGCGTCAGGTCTTCTTGCAGGCTTGCGTGCACGGCAGACAGAAAGCGGTTACGGTTTTCGGGATTGTTGCCGACGATGCCGGCCAGTCCCGCAAGGTTGAACGGCGGGGCAACGACTTGCCGTAGATGGGGCGTGATTTTGGCCAGACATTGGCTGAGGGTGCGCAGGCTTATGGGCTTGAGCAGGCAATCGTCCATGCCGGCACTGAGGCACTTCTGCCTGACTTCGGGTTGAGCGTTCGCGGTGTAACCCAGAATGACGCAACGCGGGCGCCCGCTCTGGCGCTCTTCGCTACGAACGGCGGTGGCAACCTGGTAGCCGTTCATGTGCGGCATGTTGCAATCGAGCACCAGTACGTCGAACGGCGTGCGGCGCCATTTTTCCAGGCCCTCGCGACCATCGCTGGCGCTGGCATGGTTGAGCCCAAGGTAGCCCAGTTGCTGTGCCATCAGCATCAGGTTGGCAGGGTGATCGTCGATGACCAGCACGTTCAGGTCTTGAGCAGGTACTTCGACTTCTTCCACCTCCAATGCGGGTGGCACCGGGGTATCCACAAGCTCCAGCGGCATCAGCAGGCGAACCTGCGTGCCAAAGCCCGGAAGGCTCTTCATGCTCAGGTGGCCACCCATCATCTCGCACAGGCTGCGGCAGATAGCCAGGCCGAGCCCAGTGCCCGCACGGGCACCTTGGCTATGTGGATTGGCCTGGACAAACGGGTTGAACAGCCGCTGCAAATCATCGTCATGAATGCCGATGCCACTGTCACGCACTTCTAACTCCAGCGTTGGCGCTACGCCTGGGCCTTCGTCGCGCAAGCCAAGCGTGACGTGGATCTGGCCTTGCTCGGTAAACTTGATGGCATTGCTGACAAGGTTGGACAAGATCTGCTTGAAGCGCAGTGGGTCGAGCAAGCCATGGACGCGGGCGCTGGGTTCGATGCTGACTTGCAGGGCCAGGCCCTTCTGGCGGGCCTGGCCATCGAAAACGCGGCCAACCGACTCGACCAGTGCCGAGGGGTCGACTGCTTCCGGGCTCAGAGACAAGTGGCCAGACTCGATGCGCACGATATCCAGGATGTCGCCGATCAGGCCAAGCAAGTCCTTGGCCGAGTGGTGGGCGACTTCCAGCGAGGTAGGGTCTGCCTGCCCCTGCAGGGCGCGCCTCAGGGCCAGTTCGAGCATGCCGATGACCGCATTCATCGGCGTGCGGATCTCGTGGCTGATAGTGGCCAGGAAGGTGCTCTTGGCGCGGTTGGCGTCATCGGCCAGGCGCTTGGCCTCGCGCAGTTCCTGCACCAGCTTGCGGCGATCGCTGATATCGATCCAGCCGCCAATGATCCCTTGCACTTCACCCAGCGAATCACGATAGGGCAGGATCCAGTGGTAGATGGTGATTTCCCTTTCCTTGAGGCGCAAAGGTCGGTCGATGATCAGTGGTACGCCAGCAGCCATTACCTGCTGGTAGTCGGCCTGAATCTGACGTAAGTGCTCGGCGCCGGTGAACGGGGTTTCGTCCAGGCGCCTGCCAATCACATCTTCCAGGCGGGCCTGGACAGCTTCCAGGTAGCTGGCGTTACAACTTTGCAGGCGGCCTTCCCGGTCGCGCACGTACATCGGGTGCGGGGTGCCGTTAAGTAGCGCGCCCATGAACTCCAGCTGATCGTTAAGCGCGCGTTCGGCGCGTTGACGATGCTTGATCTGCCCGCGCAGGCGGGCGTTCCAGATCAATGCCAGCAACAGCAACAGGCCGGTGCCCACCAGCACTTGCAGGATAAGGCGGCGCCAGGCTGGCCAGCTTGCATCCTCATGAACGTCGTAGCCGCGCCAACGATTGTTGATGACACCCAGCTCTTCCGGCGAAATGCTCAGCAGGGCCTTGTCGAGGATCGTGGCAAGCGGCATGTCCTGTTCGCTGGTGGCCATGGCGAAAATGGCCGGCTCGCTGCCCACCGTGTTGCGAATGATCAGGTCGGTATTGCCGGCCAGGGCGTGGTTGGCGTCGATCAAGGGGATGATCACGGCGTCGACGGCGCCACTGTTGAGCAGCGCCACGGAATAATAGGAGCTCTCCGTCTCGATCCAGCCAACCTGTGGGAAACGGGTTGCCAGCAGGTCATCCAGGTTGCTGTAGCGGGAGATGGCAATGCGACGCCCATTGAGTTGTTCCAGCGAGCCGTACTTTTCATCACGTGCGCGGGTGACCAGCACATGCGGGCTTTCAAGGTAAGGCCGGCTCATGTGCAGGCTTTTGTCGGTGATACCGTCGCTGGCAATCGCCGCAATCATGTTCACGCGCCCGCTCTCCAGCCGCGCAAGCATGTCGGCGATGCCATTGGCCCGCTGCACCTCGAAGCGCAGGCCGGTACGCAGGCGTATCAGGTCCAACAGGTCGGCGGTTATACCGCGAAAATGGCCACTGCCATCGAAATAGGACAGTGGCGCTGCCGTTTCGTCGATGGCGACCCGCATCACCGGGTGGTTGAGCAGCCACTGTTCCTCCTCGGCTGTCAGCTGGAGTTTGCGATCGCTCAGCAGCAGGTCGCCGCCTGCACTCCAGCGCTTGAATATGCTGGTCCGCAAGGCGTTGGACTGGCGGTCCAGCGTTGCATTGACCAGCGTCTTGAGCTGAACGTCCTGAGTGCGCATGGCAAAACTGAAGCCGACATGCTCGTGCTGGCCGAAACTGGCCATGCGCAGGCGTGGCAGGTGCCCGCGAGTAAGCTGGTAGTGTGTGGAAATAGTGTCGCCGATGAACACGTCCGTCTGGCCAAATGCCACAGCGTTGAGGGCTTGAGTGGAAGAGCCGAATGCCAGCAATTCGGCCTTCGGGTAAGCGGCGTTGACCTTTTCCTCAGGCAGGTAGTGATACAGCATGCCCAGGCGCATGCCAGCAAGGTCTCCATTGAGTGGCAGCCCTTCATCTTCCCGTGTGACCAGCACGGGTTGGTCGATGGCATAGGGGTGAGAAAGCGTAAGTCCCTCGGTTGCCGCTTCGTAACCGTTGGCGCTGCCGAGCAGGTCAATGTCCCCCCGTTTGAGCGCCTCGACCGCCGCTTTCCTGTGTGGGTAGCGCATGACCTGGACCGGCAGGTTCAATGCCTTGCCGATCAGATTGGCGTATTCGGCGGTGAGCCCTTGGTAGACCTGGCCGCCGCCAGTGATGTCGAAGGGCGGGTAATCGGGCGCCGAGGTGCCCAGGATCAGGGTGCTTTTCCCTTGCAGCCATTGACGCTGTTGTTCCGTCAAGCGCGGGCTCAGCGGTTGGTTCGAAGAGCGGGCCAGCAGCGTATAGGGCACGACTTCATGGGATGAGGCCTGCGCCAGGTCGCAGGCCAGCGCCAGGATGAACCCCAGGCAGGCGATCAATTGCACCATCAGCACCTCAGACCAGCGCGTTGCGTTTGGCCATTTCGATCAGGTCGACCAGGGAGTTGGCATGCAGTTTCTGCATGAGTCGCTTCTTGTAGGTACTGACCGTCTTGTTGCTGAGGAACATGCCCTTGGCTATTTCCTGATTGCTGCGACCTTGGGCAAAAAGTTGCAGAACCATCAGTTCTCGATCATTAACCAGTCGGAAAAGTCGCAAATCGGAGTCCGCTGTTTCGTGGTTAGTGTGAATGGCTTGGCTGGGGAAATAGTTGTATCCGGCGATTACAGCCTTGATCGCGCTGAGCAGTTCATTAAGATCTTCCTGTTTGCACACATAACCCGCTGCACCTGAGTGCATGCAGCGAACGGCGAACAGCGCCGGAGATTGCGCGGTGAGGATTAGCACTTTCAGCGGCAGGGCCATGGCCTGGAAGCGCGACAGTACCTCCAGGCCGTCTAGCCTGGGGATGCTTATGTCCAGAATCACCAGGTCAGGCTGGGTTTCACGAATCATCTGCATGGCATCCACGCCGTTGTCAGATTCGCCCACAACCTTGTAATTCTGGTTTTCAAGCAGCATGCGGACAGCAAGGCGAATGACAGGATGGTCATCGACAATAAATACAGTATTCATGTTCAAGTTCCCTGCGGCGGATGACGGAGGCAGGTGGCACCTTACCCCAGTTGCAAGTCATCGGGGATGCGCGGCATGGAGATTCGCAATATATGGGAAACGGCTTACAGCCGAGTACATATTGAGCTACGAAGTGTAAGAATTTACATCGTTGTCAACGGTGTTTGGGCAAATTGCCGGCTGCCTGTTTAGTGGGTGTTTAAAAGGTGGCAGCGCTTGTAGGAAGTTTCTGATGGCAATCAGCGTCGCTCGGTAGCGCACCGGGCGACGCTGCTTTTTTTCAGGTTGGGCTTGAGCGCCCGGTCATTTCCCGAGCCATCTCGCTGGCATAGCTGTCGGTCATGCCGGCGATGAAGTCGATCATGCGCAGGAATGCCTTGTGCAGAGAGTCGTGCGGGTGGGGAGCGTTGTTACCGATCAGGTCGAGCACGCGGCGGCTCTTGAACGAGGGGCTACGCCCGCCGTGCTGTTCCAGGGCGGCACCGCAAAACGTATTGAGGAGAATTTCCAGCGTGGTGTAGGCGCCGATCTCATGCAGCGTCTTGCGTTTGTCCTGGAAAATCTTTTTACGCGCCATGTCCTTGGCTTGCAGTACGCAGCGCTTGGCCGGGCCGTGCATGTGCTCGACCAAGTCGCCGCTCAGGCGCCCGGCCAGCAGTGCCTGCTGCTGCTCGACGAAGGCTTGGGCAGCGGCGTTGGTCAGGTGCTCGATGGCCTTGCCACGCAGAATGGCCAGTTTGCGTCTGCGCGAGTCGTCAGGGCCAAGCTGGCGATAGGTTTCCGGCAAGTCGTCACCCACCAGGTCGAGCAACAGCGCCTCGACTTCGGCGTAGTGCAGCAACTCCATCTCCAGGCCGTCTTCCAGGTCGATCAGGGCGTAGCAGATGTCATCTGCTGCCTCCATCAGGTAGACCAGCGGGTGGCGTGCCCAGCGCTGTTCTTCGAGCTGCGGCAGGCCGAGCTTGCGTGCGATCTGCTCAAGCAGCGGCAGTTCGCTCTGGTAGCAGCCGAACTTGTGCTTCTTGTAGCCCAGGGCGTCTGCATGCCGGGAGGTCCAAGGATATTTGAGGTAGGTACCAAGGGTGGCGTACGTGAGCCGGGTGCCGCCATCGAACTGGTGATACTCGAGCTGAGTAAGTACGCGGAAGCCTTGGGCGTTGCCTTCGAAGTTGAGGAAGTCGGCGCGCTCGTCGTCGCTCATGTCGTCCAGCCAGCCGCGCCCGGCGGCCTGCTGGAACCAATGGCGAATGGCATCTTCACCGGAGTGGCCAAACGGGGGGTTGCCAATGTCGTGAGCCAGGCAGGCCGACTGCACGATCATGCCCAGATCGCTGGGTTCGCACCAGTCGGGCAGGCTGCTGCGCAGTGTTTCGCCGACACGCATGCCCAGTGAGCGGCCAACGCAGCTGACCTCCAGGGAATGGGTCAGGCGCGTGTGGATGTGGTCGTTGCTGGAAACGGGATGGACCTGAGTCTTGCGACCGAGGCGGCGAAAGGCCCCTGAGAAGATGATCCGGTCATGGTCTTTGTGGAAAGGGCTGCGGCCCAGTTCTTCGGCGCTGTAGAGGGCTTTGCCGAGGCGTTCGCGGGTGAGCAGGGTGTGCCAGTCCAAGGCGCGGTCTCCTGTCGATCGAAGGGTATAGCTTCCTGTGTCGTGAGCAGGCGTGCAAGGGGCAGAGCAAGACCGGCCCTGTGGGATCAGGGCCGGCCAGGGCACTCATGGGCGCCGGTTACCTTGCAGGAACAGGCGTACCAGCGGCAGCAGGCTGGTTCCCAGCCGAACCAGGCGGCTCAGGTTGCCGCTGCGCACCCCTTTGCCGGTCAGAAAGCCCAGCGCCACGACGGCGCCGATTCCCCACAACGGTGCGTGCTTGAAGCCCAATCCGTCATGCAGCGAGCTGCCCATACCGCGCAGGCGCTGCAGAGGTTGCAGCATTTGCCCGGACTCATGGCGGATTTGCTGGCGGTGCATTTCCATGCGCAGGCGCAACAGCGCCTTGCGCAATTCCCGCGGGTTACGGGTGTTCGGTAGTTCAGGCAGGCTCATGGCAACAGGCGCTCCCGATCCTTGGCCAGTTCTTCGAGGGTCGAACCAAACGGTGAAGACTCATCGAACACTGCAGCTTTCAGGCGCAGGCCGCAATACAATGCCGCCAAGCCATAGAAGACGCAAAGGCCGATGATGCCCGCCAGCCTATAGCTGTCCCACAGCAATACCAGCAGCAAGCCGGACAAGGCCGTGAGCAGCAGCAACGCGAACACCAATGCCAGCCCTGCAAACAGCAACAGGCTCAGGGTGCGGGCTTTTTGTTCCTGCAGTTCGATACCGAACAGTTCGATGTGGCTGTGCAGCAGCCCTAGCAGCGCCGCGCCCAGGCGTCTGCCCGAGGCGCTGCTGTCTATGCTGTCATTCTCCATGGGGGCTCCTCAGCGCCGATTGGCCAGCAGGCCGATCAACAAGCCGACGCCTGCTGCGATACCAATGGCCTGCCAAGGGTTTTCCTGGACGTACTGCTCGGCGCTGCCGAGGGCTGCCTGGCCGTGCTCGCGCATCGAGTCCTGGGTCAACTGCAGGGTTTCGCGGGCCTGGGTCAGGCGGTCGTGAATCTGCTCGCGTAACTCGTCGGCCTGATCGCCAGCCAGGTTGGCGGTATCGGCCAGCAATTTTTCGGTATCGCGGACCAATGCCTGGAAGTCAGCCATCAATATCTCTTGTGCATTCTTTGCCGATTTGCTGGCCATGGGGCTCTCCCTGTGTAGGTGTGCAGGTATGTAGGTCATTCGAGTAACCGCGTGCGTGGAAGGTTCACTGGCGGCGCTGGTATGGGCCTTGCTACTGAAATTTGCCACAACGCGGGGCGTCACCCGGAGCGGTGCGCCGAAGCAGGGCGTCGCCCCCGGCGGATACCGATAAACCTTAACCTAATCCACGACAAACCCAAGAAAAAACCACGCAGGCTGCGCCCGCTTCGGCACACGAGGGCAAAAGCTGGCACCGATTCGGTGCAGGGATGCAGGTTCTTGAACTGTCCTGGTGCTTTTTTGCAGGTCTGCCACTTCAATGGAAAACATGCACAGCGCGATGGACTCTCTGGTCCACGGCTCCAACACCCTGTTCATTCTCATGGGCGCCATTCTGGTGCTTGCCATGCACGCCGGCTTCGCTTTTCTCGAAGTGGGCACCGTGCGCCACAAGAATCAGGTCAACGCGTTGTCGAAGATCCTCAGCGATTTCGCCGTCTCCGCGCTGGTGTACTTCTTTGTCGGCTACTGGATCGCCTATGGCGTGAACTTCCTGCAACCTGCATCGCAACTGGCTGCCGACCACGGCTATGCGCTGGTCAAATGCTTCTTCCTGCTGACTTTCGCGGCGGCGATTCCCGCGATCATTTCCGGCGGTATCGCCGAGCGTGCGCGGTTCGCGCCGCAGCTGTGCGCGACGGCGTTGATCGTGGCGTTCATCTACCCGTTCTTCGAGGGCGTGGTGTGGAATGGCAATTTTGGCCTGCAGACCTGGTTGCAGGCCCGCTTCGGTGCGCCGTTCCATGATTTTGCAGGCTCCGTGGTGGTGCATGCCATGGGCGGCTGGCTGGCGCTGGCGGCAGTGCTGCTGCTGGGGGCGCGGCGCGGGCGTTATCGCGACGGCCGTCTGGTGGCCTTCGCGCCGTCGAGCATTCCGTTCCTGGCGCTGGGCTCGTGGATCCTGATCATCGGTTGGTTCGGCTTCAACGTGATGAGTGCCCAGACACTGCAAGGGGTCAGCGGCCTGGTGGCGATCAACTCGCTGATGGCCATGGTCGGCGGCACCCTGGCGGCGTTGCTCGCCGGGCGCAACGACCCGGGCTTCCTGCACAACGGGCCGCTGGCCGGCCTGGTGGCGATCTGTGCCGGCTCTGACCTCATGCACCCCATTGGTGCGCTGGCTACGGGCCTGGTTGCGGGGGTGCTGTTCGTCTGGAGTTTCACGGCCGCGCAGAACCGCTGGAAGGTCGACGATGTGCTCGGGGTCTGGCCTCTGCACGGCTTGTGCGGCCTGTGGGGGGGAATTGCCTGCGGCGTGTTTGGCCAGGTGGCACTGGGGGGGATGGGTGGTGTAAGCCTGATCAGCCAGCTGCTGGGCAGCCTCGCGGGAGTACTGGTCGCGTTGATCGGTGGTTTTGCCGTTTACGGCCTGATTCGCCAACTGCATGGCCTGCGTTTGAGCCATGAGCAGGAATTCCAGGGCGCAGACCTGTCGCTGCACCGGATCGGTGCCACCAGCCAGGATTGAGCGAGGTCAGGTGCACAGAGGCCAGGACGGACCTAGAATAGGCTTCTTCCCACAGCCAAATCGAGCCTTGCCCCATGCTGCCTGAATGCCAACTCTTCGGCACCGTTGGGTGCCACTTGTGCGAAGTGGCCGAAGCCGTGCTCATGCCCTTTGTCGATCACGGCTTGCTGATCGAACTGGTCGACATCGCCGATGACGAGGCGCTCTTCGAACGCTACGGGTTGATCATTCCTGTGCTGCGACGTGGTGATACTTCGGCCGAGCTGCATTGGCCATTCGATGCCGAACAGGTGGTGGCGTTCCTTGCCCAGTGACGTGTAGAGGGAATCCTCACCCTCCTGCATGCCCCGGGCGGTGCAAGCGATGATGATGAGCCGATGAAGCGTCATCGGTCCAATTGCATTGTCATCGAGATACTCACCATGTACATCACGCCACACTTTACCCTGGCCGAAATGACCGCTTCGCAAACTGCCGCGAGAGAAGGGTTGGACAACACCCCTTCGCTTGCGGTGATGAGTAATCTGCGCTTGCTTTGCCTGGCGCTCGAGCAAGTGCGAGCGCTGTTTGACAGTCCCATCATCGTCAGCAGCGGATACCGTAGCTCGGCGGTGAATACGCGCATTGGCGGGGCGAGCAACAGCCAGCATGTCAGGGGCCTTGCTGCTGATTTCACCGTTGTGGATATAGACAGCCGTGAAGTGGTTCGGCGGGTGAGCGAAAGTGCCGTGGCGTTCGACCAGTTGATCCTGGAGTTCGACAGCTGGGTTCACCTTTCGGTATCGGTGGCCGTTCCGCGCCGTGAGGTGCTGACCATTCGCAAGGGTACGGGCTATCTGCCTGGCTTGCAGTGACGTTGGGTTTGATTGACGGCGCTGTGTCACTCTCCGTATGCTGTATATAAATACAGTATCGAGGTTAACCCATGCTCAACGTCGAGCAACTCAAGTACAGCGTCAACCGTATGCCGGTGGAGCGGGTGTACGACGCCGTATTGGAATTGCGCCTCGAGGGCCTGGTCACCGATGACCGCACGCCATTCGGCAAGGTGCATTTCAATACCTGTTTTGCAGAGATCGAGGCCTTGTTGCAGCGCGCCGGCTACCACCGGGGGCTGGATGTGGTGGGTTATCAGGGGCTGGTCTACGCGCTTTATGACCCCGGGCGTTGGGAGGCCGTGCAGGTGCTGCGCTGGCTGAAGGCACACAGTGAAGGGCAGGTCGAGGCTGGTTGAGGCGCCAGGCTTGAGGGATAATGTGCGGCTTTGAATGCTCGAGCCTTGCCATGACCACGCCTTTCGACCCTGCCCACCAGCAAGCCAGCACGGTCTGCCTGCCGCCCGGCAACTGGGCCACGGTGCTCGATTGCCTGTGCGACCATTTCAAGGCCATCGGGCGCGCGCAGTGGCTAGACCGCTTCGCTCGAGGCCGGGTGCTCGATGCTGAGGGCAGGGCGATTGCCGCTGACTTGCCCTACCGTCGCGGCATGCGCCTGCACTACTTTCGCGAGGTGCCCAACGAGCGGCCAATTCCGGTCGAGGAAACCATCCTGCATGTGGATGAGCACCTGGTGGTGGCCGACAAGCCGCACTTTCTGCCAGTCACACCTACCGGTGAATACGTCGAGCACACCCTGCTGCGCCGCCTGATCCGGCGCCTGGATAACCCTCATCTGGTGCCGTTGCACCGAATCGACCGGCACACGGCCGGGCTGGTGCTGTTTTCCGCCAATCCACAGACGCGCAGCGCCTATCAGCGGTTGTTCCCGGAGCGTCGTATCGACAAGCGCTATCAAGCCATCGCTGCCGCCATGCCGCAGCATGCATTCCCTTTGGTGCACAAAAGCCGCCTGGTGCATGGCGAACCGTTCTTTCGCATGCAGGAAATAGCAGGGGAGGCCAACAGCGAGACGCTTGCCGAAGTGCTGGAGAAGAATGGCGAGTTCTGGCGCTATGGACTGTCGCCGGTAACGGGGAAGACCCATCAGTTGCGTGTGCACATGGCGGCGTTGGGGGCGGGGATCTGCAATGACCCGTTCTACCCGCAGTTGCTCAAGGAGGAAGACGACTATCAGCGGCCGTTGAAGCTGCTGGCGCAGAGCTTGCGCTTTGCCGATCCGTTGACCGGCGAGCAACGCTACTTCGAGAGCCAGCTGGCGCTGGACTGGTAAGGCACCTGCGCACAGGGCTGTGTAGGAGCGCCCCGGCAAGGCCGCTCCTACAGATACCCCGTAGGCACGGGTCTTAGCGGTTGAACCGCTCCACCAGCGAATACTGGCTGCCGGCAGTGGTGGTCAGCTCTTCGCTGAGCTGCGCCGAGTGCTGCGCCTGCTCGGCCGTCTGATCGGCCAGTTCGGCGATGGTGCTGATATTGCGGCTGATCTCGTCGGCCACCGCGGTCTGCTCTTCGGTTGCGGCGGCAATCTGGGTCGCCATGTCGGTGATGTTGGCCACTGCCTCACTGATCCCGACCAGCGCCTGGTCGGCCTGCATCACACGGTCCACGCCTTCCTGGGCCTGGCGGTGGCCGGTTTCCATGGTCAGCACGGCATTGTTGGCCGTCTGTTGCAGTTTGGCGATCAGGCCGTGGATCTGCCCGGTCGATTCGGCGGTGCGTTGGGCCAGCTGGCGTACCTCGTCGGCGACCACGGCAAAACCACGGCCCATCTCGCCGGCACGGGCCGCTTCGATGGCAGCGTTGAGCGCCAGCAGGTTGGTCTGGTCGGCGATGCCCTTGATCACATCGACCACACCACCGATTTCGTCGCTGTCCTTGGCCAGCTGGGTCACGGTCTGGCCGGTTTCGCCCACGGCTGTCGACAGGCGCTCGATGGCATCGCGGGTTTCACCCGCGATCTGCCGGCCCTGGCTGGTCAGGCGGTTGGCTTCCTGGGTCGCATCAGCGGTGCGTTGCACGTGGTTGGCTACTTCCTGGGTGGTGGCAGCCATCTGGTTGACGGCGGCGGCGACTTGTTCGGTCTCCACGCGTTGCCGCTCCAGGCCAGAGGAACTCTTGTGCGCCAGGGCATCGGACTGACGTGCCTGGTCGCTGAGGTGCTCGGCGCTGTCCTGCAGGCGGGTCAGGCAGGTCTTCATGCGCGCGTCCTGGCTGAGCATGGCCATCTCCAGGCGTGCCTGCACGCCACGGCTGTCGGTGTACATCTGCGCGATCAGCGGGTCGGAGGTGGCCTGTTCGGCCAGGCGCAGCAGGCGTTTCAGGCCGCGTTGTTGCCAGCTCAGGCCGAGCAGGCCGAGCGGGACGGACAGGCCGGCGGCCAGCGCGAAACCCCAGGAGTGGCCGAGCCAGTTGCCAATCAGGAAACCGACTTGGCTGACCAGGATGAACGGCAGCCAGTCCTGCAGCACCGGCAACCAGCGATCACGCTGCGGGATGGCGGTCTTGCCGCCATTGATGCGCTGGTACAGGGCTTCGGCGCGTCGGATCTGCTCGGCGGTAGGTTTGACCCGCACCGACTCGAAACCGACGACCTGGTTGTTCTCGAAAATCGGTGTGACGTAGGCATTCACCCAGTAGTGGTCGCCGGATTTGCAGCGGTTCTTGACGATGCCCATCCACGGCAAGCCCTGCTTGAGGGTTTGCCACATGTGGGCAAACACCGCAGGCGGCACGTCGGGGTGGCGGACCAGGTTGTGGGGTGCGCCAATCAGCTCTTCGCGGGTGAAACCGCTGATCTCGACGAATGCATCGTTGCAGTAGGTGATCACACCTTTGGCATTGGTGGTGGAGATCAACCGTTGTTGGGCAGGGAAAGTCCGTTCCCTCTGGGTAATCGGCTGGTTGTTACGCATGAGCTGAAATCGTCCGCAAGGCTTTCGACAGATATCGGCAAGCCACTGGTTTTATTGAATGGATATTTAATTTACTTGATCTGGGGCAATTGGCCAGTACTGCGGATGCAGTAAAGGCAGCCGAGCTTCAGTGCTGAGAAGGCTGCCTGATTGCCCACGTTCATGACTACTTGGTGACAGTTCGGGCCAATGATGACTGAGCGGCCACTAAAGTGCTACTGGCAAATGGCAGACTTTTCTTGTGGTAATGCGCATCGAACGCCGCAGGCGCGGCGCTCGATGCAACAGGCGCAGAACGTGCCGAGGTGGTCAGTTGCGAATCATCTGCCGCAGCACATAGTGCAGAATCCCGCCTGATTTGAAGTATTCCACTTCGTTGAGCGTATCGATCCGGCACAGCACCTCGATCTGCTGCTGTTGCCCGTCCTCGCGGGTGATGCGCAGCGTCAGGTTCATGCCCGGTTTGATCTGCGCGCCACCGAGCCCCAGCAGGTCGATCTGTTCCTTGCCGGTCAGCCCCAGTTGCTTGCGATCCTGCCCGGCCTTGAACTGCAGCGGCAGCACGCCCATGCCCACCAGGTTGGAGCGGTGGATGCGTTCGAAACTTTCTGCCAGCACCGCCTTGACCCCCAGCAGGTTGGTGCCTTTGGCCGCCCAGTCGCGGCTGGAGCCGGTGCCATACTCCTGGCCGGCGACCACCACCAACGGCGTACCTTCGGCCTGATAGCGCATGGCGGCGTCATAGATCGACAGCTTTTCGCCCGTGGGCACGTAAAGCGTATTACCGCCTTCCTCGCCGCCCAGCATCTCGTTGCGGATGCGGATATTGGCGAAGGTGCCGCGCATCATCACCTCGTGGTTGCCGCGCCGCGAACCGTAAGAGTTGAAGTCCCGTGGTTCCACGCCCTTGCTGCGCAAGTAGCGCCCGGCCGGGCTGTCGGCCTTGATGTTGCCGGCCGGGGAGATGTGGTCGGTGGTCACCGAGTCGCCAAGCAGGGCGAGGATGCGTGCACCCTGGATGTCCTTGATCTCGGGCAGCGGCCCGCCGATGTCATCGAAGAACGGTGGGTGCTGAATGTAGGTGGAATCGTCCTGCCAAACATAGGTTGCCGCCTGGGGTACCTCGATGGCCTGCCATTGCGCATCGCCGGCGAAGACTTCGGCGTATTCCTTGTGGAACATGGCGGTGTCGACTTTGGCGACGGCTTCGGCAATCTCCTGCTGGGTGGGCCAGATGTCGCGCAGGTACACCGGTTGGCCGTCCTTGCCAGTGCCCAGTGCATCTTTGGTCAGGTCCACACGCACGCTGCCGGCCAGGGCGTAGGCTACCACCAGCGGTGGCGAGGCCAGCCAGTTGGTCTTGACCAGCGGGTGCACGCGGCCTTCGAAGTTGCGGTTGCCCGAAAGCACCGAGGCGACGGTGAGGTCGGCGTTGCTGATGGCTTTTTCAACGGCTTCATCCAGTGGACCGGAGTTGCCGATGCAGGTGGTGCAGCCGTAGCCGACGAGGTCGAAGCCGAGCTGATCGAGGTAGGGGGTAAGCCCGGCGGCGTTGTAGTAGTCGGTGACCACCTTGGAGCCGGGTGCCAGCGAGCTCTTGACCCACGGCTTGCGCTGCAGGCCTTTTTCCACAGCCTTCTTCGCCACCAGGCCGGCCGCCATCATCACGCTGGGGTTGGACGTGTTGGTGCAGGAGGTGATTGCGGCGATCACCACGGCGCCATGGCGCAAGGTATGTGTCTGGCCGCCGTGGCTGTAGTCGATCTCGCCAGCCTGGTCGGCATTGCCCACCGCCACGCCGCCACCGCCTTCGCTTTCCAGACGGCCGACTTCCTTGGCCAGCACCTTGGGCTGCTGTTCGATGAAGTGGTTGAATGCCTGGCTGACCTGGCCCAGCGCAACTCTGTCCTGGGGCCGCTTGGGCCCGGCCAGGCTGGCTTCGACCTCGGCCATGTCCAGCGCGAGGGTGTCGCTGAACAACGGTTCCTGACCCGGTAGGCGCCACAGCCCTTGGGCCTTGCAGTACTGTTCGACCAATTGCACCGCTTCACTTGGGCGGCCGGACAGGCGCAGGTACTCGAGGGTGACCTCGTCGACCGGGAAGAAGCCACAGGTGGCGCCATACTCCGGTGCCATGTTGGCGATGGTTGCACGGTCGGCCAACGGCAGGTCGGCCAGGCCGTCGCCGTAGAATTCGACGAATTTGCCCACCACGCCTTTCTTGCGCAGCATTTGCGTGACGGTCAGCACCAGGTCGGTGGCGGTGATCCCTTCGCGCAGCTTGCCGGTGAGCTTGAAGCCGATCACTTCCGGGATCAGCATCGACACCGGCTGGCCGAGCATGGCCGCTTCTGCCTCGATGCCACCCACGCCCCAGCCGAGCACGCCAAGGCCGTTGATCATGGTGGTGTGCGAGTCGGTGCCAACCAGGGTGTCGGGGAAGGCGTAGGTGCGGCCGTCTGCTTCGCGGGTCCATACCGTGCGCCCGAGGTACTCCAGGTTGACCTGGTGGCAGATGCCGGTGCCCGGCGGCACCACGCGGAAGTTGTCGAATGCGCTCTGGCCCCAGCGCAAGAATGCGTAGCGCTCGCCATTGCGCTGCATCTCGATGTCGACGTTCTGGGTGAAGGCCTGCGGCGTGGCGTAACGGTCGACCATCACCGAGTGGTCGATCACCAAGTCAACCGGCGACAGTGGGTTGATTCGCTGCGGGTCGCCGCCGGCTTTGGCCATGGCCGCGCGCATTGCCGCGAGGTCGACCACTGCTGGCACGCCAGTGAAATCCTGCATCAATACGCGCGCCGGGCGATACTGGATCTCGCGGTCGGAGCGGCGTTCCTGCAGCCAGCTGGCGAGGGCGCGCAGGTCATCGGTACCGACGGTCTCGCCGTCTTCCCAGCGCAGCAGGTTTTCCAGCAGTACCTTGAGCGACATGGGCAGGCGCTGCAGGTCGCCGAGCTGCTGGCCGGCTTCGGCAAGGCTGTAGTAATGATAGGTGCGGTCAGCCACCTGGAGAGTCTTGAGGGTGTTCAGGCTATCGAGCGAGGGCATTGCCAACTCCTTTTGCGGCGGGGCCCGGCATTGCTGGTTGAGGCCGGTGCCACCGCGCTGTTTCGGTCCGCACGGCACGGACCTGGCTGAATGGTCAGGTTAGCTCCGTTTGGTGCCCCTGACTCTTTTCTGGACCGACGGGGCATGTCGCAGGTTCCGAACTTCCTTTATCATCGCCGCCCTGCCGGCGCCCGTGGTGCGCCCGCCGTAGTGGAGTGAGAGATGAATACCCTGTTCATGCATTGCCGGCCCGGTTTCGAGGGTGAGGTCTGCGCCGAGATCAGCGAACATGCCGCCCAGCTGGGTGTGGCCGGTTATGCCAAGGGCAAGCCGCAGAGCGCTTGTGCCGAGTTCGTCTGTGCCGAGGCCGAAGGGGCCGAGCGCCTGATGGCCCAGCTGCGCTTCGCGCAACTGATCTTCCCGCGCCAGTGGGCCCGTGGCACGTATATCGAGCTGCCAGAGTCCGACCGCATCAGCGTGCTGTTGGCGCATCTGGCAGAGCTGGGGAGAGGCTTCGGCAGCCTGTGGCTGGAAGTGCTGGACAGCAACGATGGCAAGGAACTGTCGACCTTCTGCCGCAAGTTCGAAGTGCCGCTGCGCAAGGCTCTGGAAAAGGCTGGCCGCCTGGTCGAAAACCCGAGCCTGCCGCGCCTGTTGCTGACCTTCATCAGTGGCCGCCGGGTATTCGTCGGCGTGGCCGAGGCAAACAACAGTGCGTTGTGGCCGATGGGCATCCCGCGCCTGAAGTTTCCGCGTGAGGCGCCCAGTCGCTCGACGCTCAAGCTGGAGGAGGCCTGGCACCAGTTCATTCCGCGTGAGCAGTGGGAGCAGCGCCTAGGCGACGACATGACCGGAGTAGACCTGGGGGCTTCGCCGGGTGGCTGGACGTATCAGCTGGTACGCCGTGGCATGTTGGTTACTGCCATCGACAATGGGCCGATGGCCGAAAGCCTGATGGATACCGGGCTGGTGCAACACCTGATGGCCGATGGGTTCACCTGGCAGCCGAAGCAGCCGGTTGACTGGATGGTCTGCGATATCGTCGAGAAACCGGCACGTACCACTGCGTTGATCGAGACGTGGCTGGGTGAGGGGTTGTGCCGTGAGGCGGTGGTCAACCTGAAGTTGCCGATGAAGCAGCGCTATGCCGAGGTGCGCCGGTTGCTGGACCGCATGGAGGCGACGTTCAAGGCGCGTAAGGTCAAGGTGTCGATTGCTTGCAAGCAGCTGTATCACGACCGTGAGGAAGTGACTTGCCATCTGCGAAGGCTGGACATCAAGCCGCGCTGAATTTCGCTCGCTCTCGCTCTTGCTCTTGCTCTTGCTCTGCTTTTGCCTTTGCTCTGCTTTTGCTTCTAAGCGCGCGATCGTTCAGGCGACGCAGAGTGCGACTTCAGGAGGCCGAACGCAGGCGTCTGGAGGGCCAGGGTGCGTAGCACCCCTTCGGCGTAGCCGAAGGCGCGAGATGTAGACTTGCGCAGCAAGTCGTAGGCCGCGCGGGCCCGGAAGGCGCCGGAGTGAGGGGACCCCGGAGCGTAGCGCAGGGGCCGGATGATGGGAGCGGGGGTTTTTGCCTACTTTTTGCCCAGTCAAAAAGTAGGTCGCCGTAAAGGCGAAAAGGTGATTCAGCGCCACCCTGGCGACTGCAGGTAGACCTGATTTGAAAGCCCACTTCCAAAAGCCAAAAGCCAAAAGCCAAAAGCCAAAAGCCAAAAGCCAAAAGCCAAAAGCCAAAAGCCAAAAGCCAAAAGCCAAAAGCCAAAAGCCAAAAGCTCGACTGCGATGGTTTTGACAGCTTCAAGAACATTCATTTGCGATGGCGACGCACAGTCACCTTTCCGCCCTTACGGCGGGTTACTTTTTGACTGGGCAAAAAGTAACCAAAAACCCCGGCTCCCATCATCCGGCCCCTGCGCTGCGCTCCGGGGTCCCCTCACTCCGGCGCCCTCCGGGCCCGCGCGGCCTACGACTTGCTACGCAAGTCTACATCTCGCGCCTTCGGCTGCGCCGAAGGGGTGCTGCGCACCCTGGCCCTCCAGACGCCTGCGTTCGGCCTCCTGAAGTCGCACTCTGCGGCGCCTGAGCTATCGCGCGCTTAGAAGCAAAAGCCAAAGCAAAAGCCAAAGCAGTGCCAGGGGGCTCAGATTTGGCACTCATGAATGGCTATTGGTCCTCGCTGCGCGATGCGCCACAATAGCGATCATTTGCGGAGCCCCCCATGACTGATTTCACCCCCGATGCCATCCTCGACGCCACCGGCCTGAACTGCCCGGAACCGGTGATGATGCTGCACCAGCACGTGCGTAACCTGGCCGCCGGCGGCCTGCTCAAGGTCATAGCCACCGACCCGTCGACCCGTCGTGACATCCCCAAGTTCTGCAATTTCCTCGGCCACGAATTGCTGCAGCAGCAGGAAGAGGCCGGCACCTACCTGTACTGGATCCGCAAGAAAGCCGATTGAACCGCGCTGGAACACACCTCGCGTAGCGCCTACACTGCGTTCCCCAGACAGGAGAGCGCCATGCTGATAGTTGCCGACGAGAATATCCCGCTGCTCGATGCCTTCTTCGAAGGCTTCGGCGAGATCCGCCGTTATCCCGGCCGCAGCCTCGACGCCGCCAGCGTCAAAGACGCCGATGTGCTGCTGGTGCGCTCGGTGACCAAGGTCGACCGGCAACTGCTCGAAGGCAGCACGGTGCGCTTCGTCGGCACCTGCACCATCGGCACCGACCACCTGGACCTGGGCTACTTCGCCGAAGCAGGTATCCACTGGAGCAGCGCGCCGGGCTGCAACGCTCGTGGAGTGGTCGACTATGTGCTGGGCAGCCTGCTGACCCTGGCAGAACTGGACGGCGTCGCGCTGCCTCAACGCACCTACGGTGTGGTGGGCGCCGGCGAAGTCGGTGGCCGCTTGGTGCGTGTACTGCACGGCCTGGGCTGGAGGGTGCTGGTCTGCGACCCACTGCGCCAGGCAACCGAGGGCGGCGACTTTGTCAGCCTGACGACGATACTTGAACAGTGCGACGTGATAAGCCTGCACACCCCGCTGCAACGCGGCGGCGAGCATCCGACCTGGCACCTGCTGGGCGAAGCACAACTGGCGCAGCTGCGCCCGGGTGCCTGGCTGATCAACGCCAGCCGCGGGCCGGTGGTGGACAACGTGGCACTGCGCGAGCTGCTGCTGGATCGCGAAGACGTGCACGCGGTGCTCGATGTGTGGGAAGGCGAGCCGCAGGTCGACCTGCAACTGGCAGACTTGTGCACCTTGGCCACGCCGCATATTGCCGGCTACAGCCTGGATGGCCGCCAGCGCGGCACGGCGCAGATATATCAGGCCTTGTGTCGCTTCCTGGTTGAAGCCGAAAAGGTGCAACTGGCCGACCTGCTGCCAGCACCGCCGCTGGCGCAAATCGAGTTCGATGGCACCGCGGAACCTGCCTGGGCCCTGGCGACGTTGTGCCGGGCGGTGTATGACCCACGGCGTGACGATGCCGAATTCCGTCGCAGCCTGAGTGACAATGTGGCCGAGCAGCGGGCAGCGTTCGACCAGTTGCGCAAGCAGTATCCACCGCGGCGGGAGATCGAGGGGTTGGCGGTGCGAGTGAAGGGAGAGGCACCACAGTTGGCGCAAATGGTCAGTGCCCTGGGCGGCGTTCTGGCCTGATGCCAGTGCAGGCTGAAATAAAAAACCCGGCATAAGGCCGGGTTTCAAAGCATTCGTGCTTCAGCCTTGGCGTAACTTCTTCACGCGGCTGTCTTCCAGGTCCTTGCAGGCCTTCTGGATCATCTGCTCGGTAATTTCGATCTCGCGGCCCTGGGCGTCGATGATCGAACCACAGGCCTTGGGCTGTGGTTTGTTCTGCGTTTTCACGGTGTCGCTGCCATGTTGCAAGCTCATTGCATCTCTCCTCATCAGGTTCCGGCTCAGGTTAAACCTGTGCCATGACTGGCCTGTTACAACAGTTTACGGGCACCAAGGCCTGAACAGTCCAGCAGAAAGCGCGGCAAAGCTCCAGAGACCTGTTAGAACGATGGGTTATAGCCACTGTCGGCATGGATGAATGGTAGTCTTCAGTCTTCCTGCAATTGTGGTCTGCGCCATGCCCGAACCGGCTTCCTCTCGCCAACGCCGCGCACTGCGCCTGGCCTGGCAGTTCATGCGCCCCTACCGCCGTCAGGCATTGCTTGCCTTGCTGGCGCTGGTCGTCACCGCCGCCATCACTTTGTCCATGGGCCAAGGTATCCGCTTGTTGGTCGACCAGGGCTTCATGACCCGCTCGGCGCACCAACTGAACCAGACTATCGGGCTGTTCCTGATACTGGTGCTGGCCCTCGCGGCGGGTACGTTCAGCCGCTTCTACTTGGTGTCGTGGATCGGCGAGCGCTGCGTTGCCGATATCCGCCGCGCAGTATTCGATCACCTGGTGGGCTTGCACCCGGGCTTTTTCGAGGACAACCGCAGCTCCGAGATCCAGTCACGGCTGACCGCCGACACGACTTTGCTGCAATCGGTGATCGGCTCGTCGCTGTCGATGTTCCTGCGCAATGCGCTGATGGTGATTGGTGGCGTGGTGTTGCTGTTCTTTACCAACCCCAAGCTCACCAGCATCGTGGTGGTGGCCTTGCCGCTGGTGCTGGCGCCAATCCTGCTGTTTGGCCGGCGGGTGCGCCGCCTGTCGCGGCAGAGCCAGGACCGGGTGGCCGACGTGGGCAGCTATGTGGCCGAGACCCTGGGCCAGATCAAGACCGTGCAGGCATACAACCACCAGGCACTCGACCGCGAGCTGTTCGCAGGTACCGTGGAAGCCGCGTTCGCCGTGGCCCGGCAACGGATTGCCCAGCGTGCCTGGCTGATCACCCTGGTGATTGTGCTGGTGCTGGGGGCGGTCGGAGTGATGCTGTGGGTGGGCGGGATGGATGTGATCGCCGGGCGTATTTCCGCAGGGGAACTGGCAGCGTTCGTGTTCTACAGCCTGATCGTCGGCAGTGCCTTCGGCACCCTGAGTGAAGTGATCGGCGAGTTGCAGCGCGCCGCTGGGGCCGCCGAGCGCATAGCCGAACTGTTGGCGGCGAACAGCACGATTCTGGCCCCTGAGGCCCCCGTGAGCCTGGCGCAGCAGCGTGCCAGTGGGCGCATCGAACTGCAGCAACTGACCTTCGCCTATCCCTCGCGGCCTTCAGTGGCCGCTATCGATCACCTGAGCCTGACCGTCGAGCCAGGCCAGACCGTGGCGCTGGTGGGGCCGTCGGGGGCGGGCAAGTCGACCCTGTTCGACCTGCTGTTGCGTTTCTACGATCCGCAACAGGGGCGGATCCTGCTCGATGGCCAGCCGATCACGGCGCTGGATCCGGATGACCTGCGCCGCCAGTTTGCCTTGGTGGCGCAGAACCCTTCACTGTTCCGCGGCACGGTCGAGGCCAACATCCGCTACGGTCGGCCCCAGGCGACCTTGGCTGACGTCCAGGCGGCAGCCCGCGGTGCCCATGCCGACGAATTCATTCGGCAACTGCCACAGGGTTACCAGACGCCGTTGGGCGAGGGCGGCGTCGGCCTCTCCGGCGGGCAAAAGCAGCGTCTTGCAATCGCCCGGGCGCTGCTGGTGGATGCGCCGATCCTGCTGCTTGACGAGGCCACCAGCGCCCTCGATGCGCAAAGCGAGCACCTGATCCAACAGGCGCTGCCGAGCCTGATGGCCGGGCGTACCACGCTGGTCATTGCGCACCGCCTGGCCACGGTGCAACACGCCGAGCGCATTGCAGTGATCGACAAGGGGCGGGTGGTCGCGGTCGGCACGCATCGGCAGTTGATCGAGCAAAGCCCGTTGTACGCTCGCCTGGCCGAGTTGCAGTTCACCACGGGCTAAGGGCCGCGTATGTGTAACATTTCTGTAGCAATTGCCTGAGAGTATTGAATTCAACTGTTGCGTAAGTGCTCGACCTGGCTGCTATCGATTGATGGCAGCTTTTTTTTGGCCTGCGAACGAGGACACGGATGTCTGTCGCGGCGCTGCAATGGCGCGCCATTTCCTTATTCCTTGTTCCCGAGATCCGCGATGTTGCGTAAATCACTCAGAGTGCAAATTCTCACCCTGCTCGGCGGCAGCCTGGCGACCATGCTGCTGATCGCCCTGGTGTGCTTCCAGTTCCTGTCCTCCAGCGTGCGTGGCTATGGCGAACTGGTGGACGGGCCGCTGCGGGCCTCGCAATTGATCGACGAAGCCAACCTGCAGTTCAAGATCCAGGTGCAGGAATGGAAGAATGTGCTGCTGCGTGGGCGCCAGCCAGCCGAGCTGGAAAAATACTGGCAGCAGTTTCAGGCCCGTGAGCAACAGGTGCAGCAGTTGCTGGGGCAACTGATCGACAGCAGTGACGCCAAGCTCAAGGCGCCTTTGCAGCAATTGCGTGACAGCCATCGGCAGCTGGGCCAGGCCTACGAGCAGGGGCGCCAGGCGTTTCTGGCGGCGGGTGGTGATCCGGTAGCCGGTGACCAGGCGGTGAAGGGGGTGGATCGGGCTGCCAGCGAGCAGATGAGCGCGTTGGTCGAGCAATTGCGCGGCGACGCCCGGGCCCGGGCCGCCCAGATCAATGCTGATGCCGAACGCACCGTATGGCTGGGCGTGCTGGTGATGCTCGGTTCGGCGTTGATGGTCGGCCTGCTCAGCCTGTGGCGGGTCAACCGCAGCCTGATCGAGCCGATTGGCCAACTGATCGAATACGTTGCGCAGCTGAGCCAGGGCCACTTCGCCGCCCGCGTCGACAGCCGCCGCGAGGACGAACTGGGCCGCCTGGCGCGAGCTGCCAACACCCTGCGTGACTTCCTCGCCGAGACCGTTGGCCGGCTCAAGGACAACGCCCAGGAGCTGGAAGGTGCCAGTGGCCAGTTGCGCAGCATCGCCGGTGACATGGCCCGCGGTACCCACGACCAGTTCCAGCGTACCGACCAGGTCGCCACGGCCATGCACCAGATGTCCGCCACCGCCCAGGAAGTGGCCCGCCACGCTGCCGAGGCGGCACGCGCCGCCGATGATGCCGACCACAGCGCCCAGGCAGGCGAGCAGGTGATGCAGCAGACCATCGACATCATCGGTGTGGTCAACCGCGAGATCGCCGGCACTGCCGCGGTCATCCGCGACCTGGAAAATGACAGTTCACGCATCGGCAAGGTGCTCGAGGTGATCCGCGGCATCGCCGAGCAGACCAACCTGCTGGCCCTTAATGCCGCCATCGAGGCCGCCCGCGCAGGGGAGGCCGGGCGTGGCTTTGCCGTGGTCGCCGACGAGGTGCGCAGCCTGGCTCAGCGCACGGCAGCGTCGATCGCCGAGATTCACCAGATTATCGAAGCCGTGCAGTCGGGCGCGGTGGAGGCGGTCAAGGCCATCGAGAGTGGCCAGCAACGCAGCGAGGAGGGCGCCGAGCAGGTGCAGCAGGCCGGGCAGATGCTGCAGCGCATCACGTTGGCAGTTGAAGCGATCCGCGACATGAACCGGCAGATCGCCACGGCGGCCGAAGAGCAGACCAGCGTGGCCGAGGACATTTCGCGCAACCTTATCGAAATCACCCGGATTGCCACAGCCAACCAGCAGGCGGTGCAGCATACCGAGCAGGCGGGGCAGCGCCTGCATGGGCTGTCGGGGCAGTTGGGTGAGGTCACTTCGCGCCTTACCGCCTGATGCATAGCCGGGCCCGCGCAGCGGCCCTTTCCGACCGCTCCGGCGCCCCGGCAAGGCCGCTCACAGGGGGGCCATAGACTTGCAGGAGCGGCCTCGTGTCGCGAAGCGCCCCCAGGGGGGGGAATCCGCCATCTGCCAGGATAAAACCGACCCCGCTGTGGCGGAATGTCGCCATGCGACGCGCTGCCACACCCGTATTCATTGGCTCAAACCCAGTTGGCACGCTCCCTGCTCTGTGCGGCGCGCGTGTATATAACAACTGGACAACCTCAATGAAGAAATTTCTGCTGACGTTCCTCTGCCTGGGCGTCATCGGCTGCTCCAAGCCCGAAGCGCCTGCAACCACCGTCGATGTGCTGCTGATCGGCGGCGGCATCATGAGTGCGAGCTTGGGGACTTACCTCACCGAGCTGGAGCCGAACTGGAAGGTCGGCGTGTACGAGCGCATGGACCAGGTTGCCGAAGAAAGCTCCAATGCCTGGAACAATGCCGGTACCGGCCACTCGGCGTTCTGCGAGCTGAACTACACCAGCGAAGGCAAGGACGGCAGCATCGACATCAGCAAGGCCGTCGGGGTCAATGAGCAGTTCGAGATTTCCAAGCAGTTCTGGGCTTACCAGGTCGAACAGGGCGTGCTCAACAACCCCAAATCGTTCATCAACAACGTGCCACACATGAGCTTCGTCTGGGGGGACGAAAACATCGCCTTCCTGCACAAGCGCGTTGCGGCCCTGCAGCACAGCCCACTGTTCCGCGGCATGGAGATCAGTGAAGACCACGAGCAGATCCGCAAGTGGGTGCCACTGGTGATGGAGGGCCGTGACCCGCAGCAGAAAGTGGCCGCCACACGCATGGCCATCGGTACCGACGTGAACTTCGGCGAGATCACCCGCCAGCTGTTTGCCTCGATGACCCGCAACCCCAACGTCAAGCTGCACCTGAGCCATGAGGTGCGCGACATCGTGCGTAACGCCGATGGCAGCTGGAAGGTGGTAGTGGCTGACCTTGCCCAAGGTGGCAAGGAGGCCAGCGTCAATGCCCGGTTCGTGTTCATCGGGGCCGGTGGCGGCGCGCTGAAGCTGCTGCAGAAGTCGGGCATACCTGAGGCGGACGGTTATGCGGGCTTCCCGGTCGGTGGCCAGTTCCTGATGACCGATAACCCGGACATCGTCGCCCGCCACAAGGCCAAGCTGTATGGCAAGGCTTCGGTCGGTGCGCCACCGATGTCGGTACCGCACCTGGACACCCGCGTGATCGATGGCCGTGAAGTGTTGCTGTTCGGCCCGTTCGCGACTTTCTCCACCAAGTACCTCAAGCACGGTTCGTTGCTGGACATGTTCGCCTCGCTGACCAGCCACAACATCCTGCCGATGGTGAATGCCGGGGTCGACAACCTCGACCTCAGCACTTACCTGATGGGCCAGCTGATGCTCAGTTTCGACGACCGCATGCACGCCCTGCGCGAGTATTTCCCCAACGCCAGGAACGAGGACTGGAAGCTGCTGCAGGCTGGCCAGCGCGTGCAGGTGATCAAGAAAGACCCGGTACTCGGTGGCATTCTGCAATTTGGTACCGAGGTGGTGGCTGCGCAGGATGGCAGCATCGCCGCGCTGCTGGGGGCTTCGCCGGGCGCCTCGACGGCCGCGCCGATCATGCTGACCGTGCTGGAAAAGACCTTCAAGGACCGCGTCAAGACGCCAGAGTGGCAAGCGCGTCTGAAGGAAATCGTGCCGAGCTACGGGCAGAAGCTGAACAACGACATCGAATTGACCAACCGCACCCGTGAGTGGAGCAGTTCGCGCCTGCAGTTGCTCCATGTGCCGGTGCAGGCTGAGCAGGTGACAGCGGTAGACTGATTTGCCCGTGCACTTTCCAGAGCACAACAAAAAGCCCGCACAAGGCGGGCTTTTTGAACTGGACTCTGGTCGGAGAGACAGGATTCGAACCTGCGGCCTTCTCGTCCCGAACGAGACGCGCTACCTGGCTGCGCTACACTCCGATGAACAAAATCCTACTGCATAGATTTTTCGGGTGCAAGCCCTTGTTGTTTAAAGGGCTTATGCCAAAAAAACAGCGAGATCAGAGCTCTTTGACGGTGCGGATCTGGTCCTTGTTCAGGCGTGTGCGCTTGCCGTCGAGCTGTTCGAATTCGTAGAAACCGGAGTCCTCGTCAAAGGATGGGGTGTCCACTGCCTGGATTTCGCGGCCGTCGTTCAGGGTGATCACGGTCGGTGATGCACAGCCGGCAAGGGCGCCAAGGCCCAAGGCGAGCAGGAAGGCGGGAAGGGTCCGTTGAATCATCGTCTTTCTCCAGTGCAATGGTGCAAGTTTTCTTTATGACGCGGGGCGTCCACGCAAGTTCCTTTTCATTCCAGCATAGTCGCAAGCCCGGCGTATTGACCTGTGCCTGCTTGCACTGTCGCCCGGGCCGGCTGTGATATAACAGCGGCCATCCTCTTATCCCTGTGACGGACACCCATGAAAGCCAAGGCAGATACCCCCTTCGTGGCGCTGAACATTGCCGTGCTCACGGTCAGCGACACCCGCACCTTCGAAACCGATACTTCCGGCCAGACCTTCGTCGACCGACTGACCGACGCTGGCCACAAACTGGCCGCGCGCGTGCTGCTCAAGGACGACCTGTACAAGATCCGCGCCCAGGTCGCCACCTGGATCGCCGATGACAGCGTGCAGGTCGTGCTGATCACAGGTGGTACCGGCTTTACCGGCCGTGACAGCACGCCGGAGGCTGTCGCCTGCCTGCTGGACAAGCAGGTCGAGGGCTTCGGCGAACTGTTCCGGCAGATTTCCGTGGCCGATATCGGCACCTCCACCGTACAGTCGCGCGCCCTGGCCGGCCTGGCCAATGGCACCTTGGTGTGCTGCCTGCCGGGCTCGACCAATGCCGTGCGCACCGGTTGGGACGGCATCCTCGCCGAACAGCTGGACGCCCGCCATCGGCCGTGCAATTTCGTCGCTCACCTGAAGCAGGCAGCGGCCTGTGACAGCCGTGGCTGAGGCGCCGGCTAACCGGCCACTGATGCCGGTGGAAGAAGCCCTGGAACGCCTGCTGGCACTGGCCGAAGCCGCGCCGATCAAGGAAACCGAGAGCGTCTCGCTGGCCGAAGCCGAAGGCCGCGTGCTGGCCACTGAGCTGGTGGCCACGCTCGACCTGCCGCCGTGGCCAAACAGCGCCATGGACGGTTATGCCGTGCGCCTGGCCGATCTGCAGGGCGAGCCTTTGCCTGTCAGCCAGCGGATTTTCGCCGGGCATGCTCCCGAGCCCCTGCAGCCCGGCACTTGTGCACGGATCTTCACGGGTGCGCCGATGCCGGCGGGTGCCGACTGCGTCGAGATGCAGGAAAACACCGAGGTGCTGGAAGATGGCCGGGTACGCTTCCTCGAAGCGCTGACGCGTGATCAGAACGTTCGCCCGCAGGGCCAGGAAACCCGCAAGGGCGAGCAGGTGATGGTCGCTGGTACGCGGCTGGGGCCCATCGAGTTGGGCCTGGCGGCGACCCTCGGGCATGCGCAGTTACAGGTGGTGCGGCGAGTGCGTGTGGCGGTGCTGTCCACCGGTGATGAGCTGGTCGAGCCCGGCCTGCCACTGGGCCCGGGGCAAATCTACAACAGCAACCGGCGCCTGCTGGTCAGCTGGCTGCAACGGTTGGGTTGCGAAGTACGCGACATGGGCATTCTCCCCGATGACCTGCAACGTACCCGTGAATGCCTGGGCGGCCTGGGTGATGTCGACCTGATCCTGTCCACCGGTGGTGTTTCCGTAGGCGAGGCCGACTACCTTGGCGCCGCACTGCGCGAAGCGGGCGAGCTGGCCTTGTGGAAGCTGGCCATCAAGCCTGGCAAGCCGCTGACATTTGGGCATTATCGCGGCGTGCCGGTGATCGGCCTGCCCGGCAACCCGGCATCGACCCTGGTCACGTTCGGCCTTCTGACCCGACCTTACCTGCTGCGCCGCCAGGGCGTGGCCGATGTCACGCCATTACGTTTCGACGTTCCTGCCGGGTTCGAATGGACCAAGGCCGGCACCCGCCGCGAGTACCTGCGCGCGCGTATCGACAATGGCCAGGTGCGCATCTACAAGAACCAGAGCTCCGGCGTGCTGCGCAGCGCCGCCTGGGCCGAGGGGCTGGTGGAGGTGCGCGAAGGCAGTACGCCGAAACCGGGTGACAGCGTGCCCTTCATACCGCTGAGCGAACTACTCGGCTGAGCGCCCAAGCCAGGCGCCTCCGCCATGCGTGGCGTCGGCCGGTGCCGACTGGGCGAGGCGCATGTGTACCATCTCCAGCTGCTGGGCGGCCACGCTCCAGTCGTGGCGATTGCGGGCAAACTGGCGGCCGGCCTCGCTCAGCTGGCACATGCGCCACGGCTGGTTGAGCAGTTGCGTGACCAGCAGCGCCAACTGGTCGCCGTCATCACTGCCCAGGTAATGTTCGCCGTTGTTGGCGGCCAGGCCTGATACGCCTTTGCCAGTGCTGATCACCGGCAACCCGGCGGCCATGGCTTCGAGGATCTTCACCTTGGAGCCACCGGCATAGCGCAAGGGTGCGAAGAACAGCGCGGACCGGCGTTGCAGTTCGCGCAGGTCAGGGCGATAACCAACCCATTCGATACGCGGGTCGTTCCAGTGCAATTTCCAGATGGTCGGCAAGGCATGCCCGGCGATGGCCAGGCGTACCGCCGGGTTGCTCATCCACACCTGGGGCAGGATCTCTTCCAGGGCCCATTCGATGGCCTCGACATTGGCGGCGTACTCGAAGTTGCCGACGAACAGCAGGCGCTGGCTGTGAAGGGCCGGGCTGACGTTCTGGTAGTAGTCGCAATCGACGCCATTGACCACTACGTTGACCGGACGGCCGCTGACCTGGCTGATCAGCTCGGCATCATGCGGGCTCACGGCCACCACTTCGCTGGGCTGGCGCAGCACGCGCTGCTCCCAACGGCGATAACGCCAACGGTCGAAAGCGTTGAGCGGGCGCAACCACAGCGGCAGGCGGTCATGACAGGCGGCACCGGTCACCGATTCCAGGTTATGTTCGCTGAGCATGTAGGGCAGTTGGCGTGCTTGCAGCGCTTTTTCAAAAGGCTGGAAGCTATAGCTGTGCTCTATCTGGATAACGTCCCAGGCTTCGTCCAGCAACTGTTCGAACTGGTGCCGCAAGCCGGGAGCGAGGCCATTGATGATGGCCCGCATCGGGTAGTCGATGATCGGCGAGGCGAACAGGTTGAGCGGGCTGTGCAGCGGGCGCCGGGGTAGCACGATCAGGCGTTCGAGCAAGGGTTCGAGGGCTTCGCGGGCGGCATCGCACAAGGGTATCTTCGACTGCACCAGCAAGGTGATCCGGTGGCCCTGCTGCGCGAGGGCGCGCAGCAGGTGGTATTGCCGGGTCTTGCTGCCACTGGTGGTGGGCCAGGGCAGGTAGGGCAGTGTCCAGAGAATGCGCATGAACCGGAAACCTCACTGAAAGGCTGCGGACAAAAAACGCGTCCGCCAGCCTTCAGCCGATGGCTGCCGCCGGGACGCGTCCATAAATATCAGTAAAGCGCACGATGTCGTCTTCGCCCAGGTACTCGCCACTTTGTACTTCGATCATCACCAGATCGATTACGCCTGGGTTGGTCAGGCGGTGAGTGCGGCCGGGTTTGATGAAGGTCGACTCGTTGGTGTCGAGCAAAAATTCCTCTTCGCCGTTGGTCACGCAGGCCATGCCGCTGACGATGATCCAGTGCTCGCTGCGGTGGTGGTGCATCTGCAGCGACAGCGATTCGCCAGGGCGTACCATGATCCGCTTGATCTTGAAGCGCGGGCCTTCCTCGAGCACGGTGTACATGCCCCAGGGGCGAGTGACGGTGCGGTGCAGGCGGTAGGCTTCATGGCCCTGAAGCTTGAGCTGCTGGGCAATCACCTTGACCTCCTGGCTGCGCGCAGCGTCGGCGATCAGCAAGGCGTCAGGGGTGTCGATGACGATCAGGTTGTCCAGGCCGACGGCTCCGACCAGGCGCTTTGGCGAGTCGATGTAGCAGTTGGTCACGTCGTGCAGCACGGCTTCACCGTTGCAGTGGTTGCCGTCATCGTCGGTGTGGCGCAGTTCGCGTACCGCCTCCCAGCTGCCGATGTCGCTCCAGCCCAGCTCGCAGGGCACCACGGCAACCTTGTCGGAACGTTCCATCAGGGCGTAGTCGATGGAGATGTCCTCGGCCAGGGCAAAACTGTCCGGGTCCAGCTCCACCTGCAGCGCCTTGTCGCCTTCCTTGGTCGCGCTCTGCTCCAGGCAGCAGGTCACGCAGGCGAGCAGTTCTGGTGCATGCGCCTGCAGCTCGGCGAGCACGGTGCCCACGCGCAGGCAGAACATGCCGGCATTCCACAGGTGGCGGCCGCCTTCGAGGTAGTCGCGGGCAGTGAGGGCATCGGGTTTCTCCACGAAGCAGCTCACCTGATGCGCATGCTTGCCGATGGCCTGGCCTTGCTCGATGTAGCCGAAGCCGGTTTCGGCGCGGCTGGGCAGCAGGCCGAAGGTGGCAAGCCAGCCATCGTTGGCCAGTTGCCGAGCCTGCTCGACGGCGCTGGCGAAGGCCTCGGTGTCCTGGATCAGGTGATCGGCCGGCAACACCAGCAGCACGCTGTCGTGGCCGTAATGGCGGGCACAGTGCAGTGCGGCTGCGGCGATGGCGGGGGCGGTATTGCGACCGTTGGTTTCCAGCAGGTAGTCAAGGGCGAGGTTGTCGGGGTTGACCTGGCGGTACTCGTCCTGGGTGCGGAAGAACACTTCCCGGTTGGTCACTGTCAGTACCCGTTCGACACCCGGTAGCGCCGCAGCGCGGGCGAAGGTTTTCTGCAGCAGGCTCTGGCCATCGGGCAAGCGCATGAAGGGTTTGGGCATGGCTTCGCGAGAAACCGGCCACAGGCGGGTGCCGGCACCGCCAGCGATGATGCAGGGGATCAGAACGCTCATTTCACAGCCTCGACTCTAGGCGCTGGTTACAGCGCAGTGAAGGGGAACTTCGCGACCTGTCACGGTTTTGGCGGAAAAGTCAAAAAACCGACTTTTCACTACAGCTTCGTCCATGAAGGCCAAATATTTGTCGATGATGCGCCTGATGAGAAAAGCTTTCAATGATATTTATGTGAATCTGGCTGTTTTTTGTTCGACCATGCTTAGGGTTCGCGCGCAATCCACAGCGGATTTGCCTGCGTAATGCAGCATTCCAGCGATGTTTGTGGTCGAGATCTGGACGGTACGACCCCTACGGAGACGCACGATGCCAAAGCGCAAGGCAATCTTGATCCTGCATGGCAAACAGGCCATGAACGAAGCGGTGCGCCAGGCCGTGAGCGCCATGCGCGAGCGTGACTGGACGCTGGATGTGCGGGTGACCTGGGAGGGCGGCGATGCCCGGCGGCTGGTTGGTGAAGCGCTGGCGGCAGGCTATGGCCACGTGATCGCGGGTGGCGGTGACGGCACCTTGCGTGATGTCGCCGAAGCCATGGGGCAGGCTCGCAGCGAAGCCAGCCTGGCGTTGCTGCCGCTGGGAACGGCCAATGATTTTGCCAGGGCTGCGGGTATTTCACTGGAGCCTGCCGAGGCACTGGCATTGCTGGAGCTACCGCCACGGCCGATTGACCTGGGCCAGGTGGGCGACCAATTGTTCCTGAACATGGCTACCGGCGGTTTCGGCAGCCAGGTTACCGCCAGCACGTCTGAAGACCTGAAGAAAATGCTCGGCGCTGCAGCCTACCTGTTCACCGGGCTGTCGCGCTTCAGCGAGCTGCAGGCCGCTTCGGTCGAGCTGTCGGGGCCGGGCTTTGACTGGCAGGGTGACCTGCTGGCGCTGGGGATCGGCAACGGTCGCCAGGCTGGAGGCGGGCAAGTGCTGTGCCCGGATGCGCAAGTCGATGATGGCCTGCTCGATATCGCCATCCTGCCGGCGCCCCAGGAAATGGTCGGCGCGCTGCGTGATTTGCTGGCGGGTGAGGGGTTGTTCGTGCGGGCACGTTTGCCGTGGGTCGAGATCACGTGTTCGCAGGGGTTGGACATCAACCTCGATGGCGAGCCCCTGCAGGCTGACAGCCTGCGCTTTGCCGCAGTACCCGCGGCACTGAACCTGCACCTGCCGCTGAATTCGCCGCTGATCAGTCGTCCAGGCTGATGATTTTCTCGCGCACGGCGAACAGCACCAGGCCGGCCACGTCGTAGATCTGCAGGCGCTTCATGATCTGCGAACGGTGGGTCTCCACGGTCTTGATCGACAGCCCCAGGCCAGCGGCGATTTCGCGGGTGGACTTGCCGCGCACGATCAGGCGCAGGATCTCCAGTTGCCGTGCGGTGAGGTTGTGGCGGTCGACGCCAGGCTGTTTGCCCTGCTGTGCGCGCATCAGTGCCTGGTTGATCACGGTATGGGCGATGGCCGGGCTGAGGTAGCGCTCGCCATTGCGCAGCGCGGCCAGGGCCTGCTCCAGTTCGGTTGCCGTCGCATCCTTGAGCAGGTAGCCATGGGCGCCATTTTCCAGAGCCCGCATGATCAGGTCCGGGTCGGTGTGCATGGACAGGATCAGCACCCTGCAGGTGTTGCCTGTGGCGCGCAACTGAGTAAGGGCATCGAGGCCGCTGGTCGAGCGCATGGAGATGTCCAGCAGGACGATGTCCGGTGCCAGTTGGCGAACCTGCTCGAGCAACTGGCCGCCGTCATCGGCCTCGCCGATCACGGTATAACCAGGGATATCGGATACCAGGGCGCGGACCCCGGCACGGATCAGCGAGTGGTCATCCACCAGCAGCAATCTACAGGTCATGAGGAAGCGGTAGTCCTGGCGCGTTCATGGGTACGGGGTGGCCAAGGGAACAGCACGTCGATCGTCGTGCCCAGGCCGAGTTGGCTGGTGACCGCCAGGCTGCCATTGAGGGCAGTGGCGCGTTCCTGCATGCCAGCCATGCCGCGCTGGCCGGCTTCGGCAGGGTTGGCGGCAGGGAAGAAACCCTGGCCGTCATCCTGGATCGTCAGGGCAAGCCCTGCTGCGCTGCGCTGCAGGCGGATGGTCAGGTTGCGTGCGCGGGCATGGCGCAGCATGTTGGTGACCGCCTCCTGGGTGATGCGAAACGCCGCCATGGCAACTTCCTCGGTAATGCCACCCAGGCGCTGATGGCATTCCAGGCTCCAGTGCACGTCGGTGTTTGCCAGGGTGCGCACCAGGTGTGCCCGCAGGCTGGCTTCCAGGCCCAGGCTGGCCAGCTGCCGTGGGTTGAGGATGGCGGAAACGTCGCGCACTTTGCTCAGGGTGTCTTCGAGGGTGCTGCGCAAGCTGCCACAGTGTTCCTGCAAGTCGCCCGGTACCCGGCGCTGCAGCCATTCCAGTTGCATCTTGGCGGCGGTGAGCAGCTGACCGATGTCGTCATGCAGTTCACGGCTCAGGTGCTGACGCTCGCTTTCCTGGACCTTGAGCATACGCCCGGCCAGCTCCGCCGGGCGCAGGCTGATCGACTTGGCACCGTTGCTGAGGTGCCAGCAGACGCCAAGCGTGGCCACCAGTTGTAACAGCAACAGGCTCGCTGGCATGCCATCCCCGCCTGCGAAAATGACCAGGTTGGCAAGCAGGGATACCACGCACAGCAGTGCCGTCGCCCAGCGCAGCAAGGTGGCGCGTGAACGGCGGCGCAGAGATATCTTCAAGCGTGGGAACATAGGATTGAGAAGCCACTGAAGTCTTGCTGATGGGGGCCGTGCACAGGGCTTGGCAGAGGCTCTGGCCTCGTGCTGGCAACAAATGACGAGCGCGGTTTCAAGCGACAGATAGAGGGCCGGCCGGCATTTGTTTGCGCGCATATTAACACTTCGGTTCGAGTTGGTCGCGGCTGGGCAATGCTTCGATACATCAGCATTTCCGGGCTCGGTAGAGGGGGCTCGGCAGGGTTGGGGGTGTCAAAATGCCATTACTTGGCCGGGTGATGGCCGCCGCGAGTTCAACTTGCAAGAGACCGCTCAAGTGCAAGGGGTCGAAATAGTGCAGTACTCCACTAGTTCGGTCTTTTTGCGGCTTGGATCGTGTGCTTGGTTGCCTTGAACCGAGCCGGTCAATGGCGCTGAGCGGGGCGGCTGACTGGAGGCCTGGCTGGCGCCGTAGAATGCGGGTGCATGCAAGTGTTGCCGCTGTCGTTGCAAGACGCACACGTTTGCGGCAATGGCTGATCCAAAGTGGCTGCCAGTTCGCCCAGTAGCGTCACCTGCTCGCAGGTGTCGAGGGCGAGGCGGCCAGTGTGCACGTCGATCAGCTCCAGTTGCCAGGCCAGCAGGGTCAGGCAGGCGTTGAGCGTGGCCAAGGCTTCGCTGCCCAGGTGCTGCCGCTGGCACGCCGGGGTGATCAACTGGTGGAGGACACTTGCATAGTGGGCAACTTCAAGCAGGCCCAGGCCGCTGGCGCGTCGGGCCAGGGTTTCGAGGGCTTTGTTCAGGCAATGGCAGGCGTCCGGATCATTGGCGATCAGTTCCAGATGCTGCAGGCATTCCTGGGACTGGGTCAGCAAGACCTGGGCATCCAGCAGGAAGTCCTGCAGGGTGTCGATTTTAGAGACGCTGCTGTCCATCATGGCACTCCGGCGCGTTGGGCTGGAGTAGGGGATGGCCACGCCATGTCGATCGCTAGCAAAAGCCTGACTCCATTCATGCAGTGAGAATGGCGTCACATTAATGGCTAAAGGATATCGCGAACATCAGGTTGCACCTGATTGCTCCTAGGGGTTTCCCTGAGGGTGCCTAGGGTGCGACAGGTTGCCCCAGAGTGGATCCAAGCAGAGCGTGTCGCAGTAAAGCATGATGCTAATGTGATATCAATTGCCCTGCAGGGCATTTTTGCACGAGGGTCAAGATGCGCAGCAAAGGGCCGATACAGGACGGATCATTACCTATTTTTCGACACAACCCTGGGGGTTTTCCAATGGCTGGCATTCTCGACACGGTAGACCAACGCACGCAACTGGTGGGTGAGAACCGTCTGGAAATCCTGATGTTCCGCCTGGCTGGCCGCCAGCTATTTGCGATCAACGTATTCAAGGTGCAGGAAGTGCTGCAACTGCCCAAGCTGACCCTGATGCCGCAGCGCCATGCGTTCGTCTGTGGCGTGGTCAACCTGCGTGGGCAAACCCTGCCGGTGATCGACCTGTCCCAGGCAATCGGCATGCGCCCGCTGCAGCCGGGGCCGGACAGCACCATCATCGTCACCGAGTACAACCGCTCGGTGCAGGCGTTTCTGGTCGGTGGCGTCGATCGCATCGTCAACATGAACTGGGAAGCCATCATGCCGCCGCCCTCCAGTGCCGGGCGCCAGCATTACCTGACCGCCATCACTAAAGTGGATGACAAGCTGGTCGAAGTGATCGATGTGGAGAAGGTGCTGGCCGAAATCGTGCCGTATAACGCCCGGGTCTCCGGCGACAAGCTTGCCGACCCGGTGCTGGCGCGTGCGCGTGGCCGTGAGGTGCTGCTGGTGGACGACTCCAGCGTGGCCCTGGCACAGCTGCGCGATACCCTGTCGCAACTTGGGGTGAAGCTGCATGTGGCCAGTGATGGTCTGAAGGCCTTGCGCCTGCTCAAGGGCTGGGCCGATGCGGGCGAGGATGTTTGCGAGAAATTGCTGATGGTCTTCACCGATGCGGAAATGCCAGAAATGGACGGCTATCGGTTGACCACCGAGATTCGCAGCGATGCGCGACTGCGCAAGCTTTACGTGGTGCTGCACACTTCCTTGTCGGGCAGCTTCAATGAATCGATGGTGAAGAAGGTCGGTTGCGACAACTTCCTCTCCAAGTTCCAGCCCGATCGCCTGGTCGATGTGGTCAAGCAGCGCCTGCTGCTGGATACCAGCAACGCGTGATCGCGCCGCCGGCCAGGTATAAGCTTGGCTTTTGACAAGGCACGAGGCGGGCAGGGATGTTTCTCAGTGAGTTGTATCGGTACCCGGTGAAGTCGGGGCAGGCGCAATGCCTGCAGGGCTCGCCGGTGGGCCCTCTAGGGTTGCAGGGCGATCGGCGCTGGATGGTGGTCGAGGAAGAGAACGGACGCTTCCTCACTCAGCGGGCCTGGCCACAGCTGGGCCAGTTGAAGGCCAGCGAGGGCGAGGCTGGCGAGTTGCTGCTGGAGCTGCCTGGGCAAAGCCCGTTGCGCGTGGCGGTGCCGGGTGCTGACGATGCGCTGCGCGGCGTAACCGTCTGGCGCGATACCTTGCGCGTGCCGGACGCCGGCGACGAGGTTGCCGCCTGGTTGTCGCAGTGGCTCGGCAAGGCGGTGCGCCTTGTGCATTGCCCGGAGCAGCGGGCGCGATACCTGCCCAATGGTTATGGCCTGAACAGTGATCGTGCCGCTTTCCCGGATGGCTTTCCGTTGTTGCTGATCGGTCAGGGCTCACTGGATGATTTGAGCCGCAGGGTCGGCCGGCCCATGGAAATGCTGCGCTTTCGACCGAACCTGGTGGTGCAAGGGGCTCTGCCGTTTGCCGAGGATGGCTGGAAGCGGATTCGCATTGGTGAGCTGGAATTTCGTGTGCTCAAGCCGAGTGTGAGGTGCATTTTCACCACGCTCGACCCGGCGACCGGGGAGCGCAGTGTCGACCGCGAGCCGTTGACGACCCTTAAGACCTTCCGCGAGCGGGAGGGGGATATTCTGTTCGGGCAGAACCTGGCCGTGGATGGCACGGGTTGGCTTGAGGTCGGGATGGAAGTCGAAGTGCTGGAATAACCTGTACCGGCCCCTTCGCGGGTAAACCCGCTCCCACAGGTACTCCATAGCGTTGAGAACCTATGCAGTACCTATGGGAGCAGGTTTACCCGCGAAGAGGCCAGTTTGGCCTCAGCGGAAATCACATGTCATCGAAGTACCGCTCATGCCAGTCCACCAGAGGCTGCGGCACATTGAGCTTTTGCCCGTAGATCACCGAATACGACAGCACGTTCTGCACATACTGGCGCGTCTCGTCGAACGGAATCGATTCCACCCACACGTCGAAGCTCAGGTGCTTGGCGCCTTTGAGCCACTGCCGCACGCGCCCCGGGCCGGCGTTGTAGGCCGCAGATGCCAGCACGCGGTTGCCATTGAACTGGCCGTGCACCTGGCTCAGGTAGGCCGCACCGACCTGAATGTTCTTCTCCGGGTTGAACATCTGCTGCGGCGATGCCAGTGGGATGCTGAACTTGCGTGCGGTCTCCTTGGCGGTGGCGGGCATTACCTGCATCAGGCCGCTGGCACCAACGCTGGAACGGGCATCCTCCATGAAGGCGCTTTCCTGCCGGGTGATGGCAAACACCCAGCTCGAATGCAGCCCACGCACCTTGGCCTCACGCACCAGGGTGTCGCGGTAGGCCATCGGGAAGCGGATATCCAGGTCGTCCCAGTATTGCGCCTGGCTGATGGTGCGGATGGCCGGGAAGTACCAATGCATGTCGTAGGCCAGGCGTGCCTGGGCGACCATCTCGTCACGGGTGAAGTGACGACTTACGTGGTACCACTCGCGGCGACCTTCAACAACCTGGCCGCGGGCGTGAAACTCCAGGGCGCGCTGGATGCCCGGGGTATTGCGCACCTTGTTGACCAGTTGCGGGCTCAGCAACAGTGGCTTGTTGTTCAGCTGGTAAGGCGTTTTTGCCCGGTCAGCCGCGAGGAAACCGTAGAAGTCACGCTCGCGTGCCACGTTCTTGTACAGCAACGGCACCTGCGGGTTGTTCGGCTGGGCCAGTTCCAGGCTGCGGGCTTGCCAGTATTTCCAGCGGTTGCTGCTGGCCAGGTCCTGTGGCAGGCGTTTGGTCAGCTCGTAGGCGTCTTCCCAGCGGCCCAGGCGCAGCAACAGGCGCAGGCGCCATTCGCTGACCGTGTTGTCGCGCAGCTCGGGGTCGTAACGGGTCATCAGGTCAAGGGCACGCGGGTCGTAACGGCGTGCCAGGGTCAGGCCGATCTCGCGGGCGATGGCGACCTTCTCGTCGCGCGAGAAGTGCATGCGTTGGGCGTAGTCGTCGAGCATCTCCATGGCCCGATCGGGATCCTGCCTGGCCAGCCGGCGCAGGCCAAGGCTGACCACATCAGACATGGCCTCGTTTGCCGGGGTAAAGCGCGAGGGCTGGTTGAGCAGTTCGGGCTTTTGCGCCACGTCGATCAGCAAGCGGCCCTGTGGCCCCAGTGTGGTCAGGCCCTGCACCATGTTGTTGGCCAGCGCGTAATTGCGCGCCTGGGCCGCGAGCTTGGCGCGGTTCCAGCGCTTGGCTTCGGTCAGTTGGCCCTCTGCGGCCCACATGCCGAACAGGGTGTCGCAGGCAGCCGGCTGCGACTTGCCGACGTTCCACAGTTTTTCGGCGCTGGCGAAGCCCTCGGCACGCTGGCCGTGGCTCAACTGGTACTGGCCATTGAGGCAGTCCAGTTCGGTGAAGTTGAGCTTGGGGTCGTAGTACTTGACGAAGGTGTTCCACTCGCCACGTTCGGCCAGCCAGCGCAGCCAGCGCAATTTCATCCAGTTGGCCTGGGGCAGGTCGCCATGCTTGGCCAGGAAACCTTCGATTTCCTCGTTGCTGGCGCTCTTCAGGCGCGCGGTGAGTTCGTCGTATGCAAGGTACGGCGTGAGCGGGTAGTCGCGCAGAGCCTGGCTGTAGCGCAGGTAAGGGCCTTTGTCGCCCTTGGCCAGCGCACGCTTGGCCTCGTCGTAGTACTGGCGTTGCTGGGTAAGGTCGATGGCCTGCGCCGCACTGGCGGTGGCGGCGGTAAGCAGCAGGCAGGAAGCAATCTGTAACAGGCGGCTGCGCATGATACGTCCGGGCAGTTGAACCATGGGGAAGTGACGGCGAAGCCAGCACTGTTGAAATCTGATTGCCTTAGCTTAGCCGTTTGCCGGCGGCGGGTGATAGCGCTGTGCTTGTAACCAGGCGTTAACACCGACCGGGCGTCGCCAAGCCTCTGTGTGGTAGTCAACTTAATGCCGGAAAGGGCCAAGTCAGGTAGAATGCGCGCCCGCTTTCTGGAGACGAACATGACCCTGCTCAAATTCAGCGATGTGTCCCTCGCATTCGGCGCGATGCCGCTGCTGGACAAAGTGTCCTGGCAGATCGCCCGTGGCGAGCGGGTGTGCATCATCGGCCGCAACGGTACCGGCAAGTCGAGCATGCTGCGCCTGGTCAAGGGCGAGCAGAAGGGCGACGACGGCGAGATCTGGCGCGCCCCTGGCCTGAAGATCGGTGAGTTGCCGCAGGAGCTGCCGGTCGCCGACGAGCGCACGGTGTTCGACGTGGTCGCTGCTGGCCTGGATGGTGTCGGCGAGTTGCTGGCCGAGTTCCATCACCTGAGCCAGAACATCCAGGGCGACGAAGATCTGGAAAAGCTCATGCACGTCCAGCACGAGCTGGAGGCCCGCGATGGCTGGCGTCTGCAGCAGGTGGTGGAAAGCACCCTGAGCCGCTTGCAGCTGCCTGCCGACAAGACCCTGGCCGAGCTTTCCGGTGGCTGGCGCCGCCGCGTGCTGCTGGCCCAGGCCCTGGTGTCGGAACCTGATCTGCTGCTGCTCGACGAGCCGACCAACCACCTGGACATCGGTGCCATCGCCTGGCTCGAAGAGGCCCTGCGCGGCTTCAACGGCGCCGTGCTGTTCATCACCCACGACCGTTCCTTCCTGCAGAACCTCGCCACGCGCATCCTTGAGCTTGACCGCGGCGGCCTGATCGACTGGAACGGCGACTACGCCAGCTTCCTGGTGCACAAGGAGGCCGCGCTGGCCGCCGAAGAGACTGCCAACGCCTTGTTCGACAAGCGCCTGGCCCAGGAAGAGGTATGGATCCGCCAGGGCATCAAGGCCCGTCGTACCCGTAACGAAGGCCGCGTGCGTGCACTCAAGGCCCTGCGCGTGGAGCGTGGCGAACGCCGCGAGCGCCAGGGCAAGGCGAACATCCAGATCGAGGCAGCGGACAAGTCCGGCAAGCAGGTGATGGTGCTGGAGAACGTCAGCTTCCATCACGCCGATGGCCCGCTGCTGGTGAAGGACTTCTCCATGGTCCTGCAGCGCCAGGACCGTATCGGCCTGCTGGGTGCCAACGGCACCGGCAAGACTACCCTGCTCAAGATGATGCTCGGTGACCTGGAGCCCACGGCAGGCAAGGTCGAACGCGGTACCAAGCTGGAAGTGGCCTACTTCGACCAGATGCGTCACCAGCTCGACCTGGAAAAGACCGTCATCGACAACCTCGCCGAAGGCCGTGACTTCATCGAAATCGATGGCCAGAACCGCCATGTGCTGAGCTACCTTGGTGATTTCCTGTTCAGCCCGCAGCGTGCGCGCACGCCGGTAAAGGCGCTGTCTGGGGGCGAGCGTGCGCGCCTGCTGCTGGCCAAGCTGTTCAGCAAGCCGGCCAACCTGCTGGTGCTCGACGAACCGACCAACGACCTGGATGTGGAAACCCTCGAGCTGCTCGAAGAGGTGCTGTCCAACTACAAAGGTACCGTGCTGATGGTCAGCCACGACCGGGCCTTCCTCGACAACGTCGTCACCAGCACACTGGTGTTCGAAGGTGAGGGCAAGGTGCGCGAGTACGTCGGCGGCTATGAGGACTGGATCCGCCAGGGTGGTTCGGCGAAGCTGCTGGGCGTGACCGAGAGCAAGGGTGGCAAGTCCGAGCTCAACAGTGCCGTGGTCGAGAAACCCGTGGAGGTGGCAGCGCCTGTGCCAGCGGCGCCGGTGGCGGATGCTTCGAAGAAGAAGCTCAGCTACAAGCTGCAGCGCGAGCTGGAAATGCTCCCGGGGCAGATCGACGAGGTCGAGCAGCGCATGGCCCAGGCGCAGGAAGAGGTGAACGCTGCTGGCTTCTATCAGCGGCCAATTGCCGAGACTTCGGCAGTGCTGGCCAAGATCGAGAAGCTGCAGGGTGAGCTGGATGCGTTGGTAGAGCGGTGGGCTGAGCTGGAGGGCTGATTGGCCCTCACAGGCCTATTCGCGGGCAAGCCCGCGAATAGGCCGATATAGGCTACATCATTCTTTCTTTAGCAGCCGCACCGCCAGCACATCGCACGGCGCCCCGTGCAGCACGTCATTGGCAGTGGAGCCCAGCAGCAATGCCAGGCCGTGCCGGCCATGGCTGCCGACTACGATCAGATCGCACTTCTGCTCCTTGGCCAGTTGGTGAATTTCCTGGCGCGGCTGGCCGTAGGTCAGGTGCGAATCGCCACGGTTGATGTCGGGGTACTTGTTGAACAGGCGATCCATGCGCTCCTTGGCCTGGTCGAACTGTTGCTGTTGCAGTTGCGACAGGTCCATCGGCACATCGCCGCCAAAGGCCATGGCCATTGGTTCGACGATATGCACCAGCGAGACCTTGGCGCCAGTGGGTTCGGCGAGCTTCATGGCGCGCTTGATCACCGGGTCGCATTCTTCGGTAAGGTCGACAGCGACCAGAAGATGTTCGTAGGACATGAGCTGAACTCCTGACAATCGCGATAGTAGAAGTATGGTCGCTTTCCGGCAGGTCATCCGTGAATACTGAGTAACCCGCTCATTTGCAACGCTTTATGGAATCTACAGATATGACGGTATGGCTGGTGGTGTCAATCCTTGCGCTGATTCTCAGTCCGCTTTCCTGGTTGCGGCTGTCGCGCAAGCAGGGGCAGCAGATGAACCTGCGCCTGGAGGCGCGGCGCATGGGCCTGGCCATGCAGTTGGCACCTCAGCAATGGCCGCACTGGATGCAGACGGAGCCGCCCAGCCCGTGCCCGCAGTACCATCGCGGCCGCCGTCGGGGGCATGAGGACAGCTGGTGCTACTGGCAGGTCAGCCCCGGCGTGTGGTGGAACCAGTGGAAGGAGGCGTGCGAGGAGCCGCGCCTGAACGAAGTGTTCGCGCGCTTGCCAGAGACCGTGTACAAGGTCGAGGCCGACAAGCGCATGATCGCCCTGTACTGGAGCGAGCGCGGTGATGAATCTGTACTGCAGGATATTGCCCACGCCTTCGACACCCTCGCTTGATCGTCCATAACGACAAAGCGGCAACCCGGTAGCTACCAGGTTGCCGCTTTGTCGTTTCTGCAGCGCAGAAAAGGCCAGGCAGGCCGGGAAATTCTTGAATCCAGTCGCAGTGTAGCCATTCCCTGGCCGGTTGCATGAAAAAAATGCAGCGCCGGCCGTTTCCTGGTGGTCAATCGCTGACATGAATGATCGGCGATCACTGTCATCATCTTTTGCCCTCCGGCGATACAAAATGACTGGAAAGTCGCGTTTTCACCCCGTTCGGGAGCATTTGACAACGCCGATCTTTTCGGAGAATGTGTGCATACCCAAATCAAACGGGCGTATGAATTGAGCGTTTGTATGTCATACCGCTCATACAGAATCCCGACTATCGCGCCGACGGGTGTGCCTGGGGCAAGGGCGGCAAGGCCTGCTTTTCCACCAGCGATCGGCGTGTACAGTTCAGCTTCCATATCGTGGAGATCAGTTGATGATTTACGAAGGTAAAGCCATCACGGTTAAGGCTCTTGAAAGCGGCATCGTCGAACTGAAGTTCGACCTCAAGGGTGAGTCCGTCAACAAGTTCAATCGCCTGACCCTGGAAGAGCTGCGCCAGGCTGTCGACGCCATCAAGGCCGACGCCTCGGTGAAAGGCGTGATCGTCAGCAGTGGCAAGGATGTATTCATCGTCGGCGCCGACATCACCGAATTCGTCGACAATTTCAAGCTGCCCGAAGCCGAGCTGGTTGCCGGCAACCTGGAAGCCAACCGCATCTTCAATGCCTTCGAAGACCTCGAAGTGCCGACCGTGGCGGCCATCAACGGCATCGCCCTGGGTGGCGGCCTGGAAATGTGCCTGGCAGCCGACTACCGGGTCATGTCCACCAGCGCCAAGATCGGCCTGCCTGAAGTCAAGCTGGGCATCTACCCAGGCTTCGGCGGCACCGTGCGCCTGCCGCGCCTGATCGGCTCGGACAACGCCATCGAGTGGATTGCCGCCGGCAAGGAAAACCGTGCCGAAGACGCCCTGAAAGTCGGCGCCGTCGATGCCGTGGTAGCCCCTGAGCTGCTGCAGGCCGGTGCCCTGGACCTGATCAAGCGCGCCATCAGCGGCGAGCTGGACTACAAGGCCAAGCGCCAGCCCAAGCTGGAAAAGCTGAAGCTCAACGCCATCGAGCAGATGATGGCCTTCGAGACCGCCAAGGGCTTCGTCGCTGGCCAGGCCGGCCCGAACTACCCGGCGCCGGTCGAAGCCATCAAGAGCATCCAGAAGGCCGCCAACTTCGGTCGCGACAAGGCTCTGGAAGTCGAAGCCGCAGGTTTTGCCAAGCTGGCCAAGACCTCGGTAGCCGAGAGCCTGATCGGCCTGTTCCTGAATGACCAGGAACTCAAGCGCAAGGCCAAGGCGCATGACGAGATCGCCCACGACGTGAAGCAGGCTGCCGTGCTCGGCGCCGGCATCATGGGGGGCGGCATCGCCTACCAGTCGGCGGTCAAGGGCACCCCGATCCTGATGAAGGACATTCGCGAGGAAGCCATCCAGCTGGGCCTGAACGAGGCCTCCAAGCTGCTCGGCAACCGTGTCGAGAAAGGCCGCCTGACCCCGGCGAAAATGGCCGAGGCGCTCAACGCTATTCGCCCGACCCTGTCGTATGGCGACTTCGCCAACGTCGACATCGTCGTCGAAGCCGTGGTCGAGAACCCGAAGGTCAAGCAGGCCGTGCTGGCCGAAGTGGAAGGCCAGGTGAAAGAAGATGCGATCCTCGCGTCCAACACCTCGACCATTTCCATCAACCTGCTGGCCAAGGCGCTCAAGCGCCCGGAAAACTTCGTCGGCATGCACTTCTTCAACCCTGTGCACATGATGCCGCTGGTGGAAGTGATCCGTGGCGAGAAGTCCAGTGAAGTGGCTGTCGCCACCACCGTGGCCTACGCCAAGAAGATGGGCAAGAACCCGATCGTGGTCAACGACTGCCCGGGCTTCCTGGTCAACCGTGTGCTGTTCCCGTACTTCGGCGGTTTCGCCAAGCTGGTCAGCGCTGGTGTCGACTTCGTGCGCATCGACAAGGTCATGGAGAAGTTCGGCTGGCCGATGGGCCCGGCCTACCTGATGGACGTGGTCGGCATCGACACCGGCCACCACGGCCGCGACGTGATGGCCGAAGGCTTCCCGGACCGCATGAAGGACGAGCGCCGCTCGGCCGTCGACGCCCTGTACGAGGCCAACCGCCTGGGCCAGAAGAACGGCAAGGGCTTCTACGCCTACGAGACTGACAAGCGCGGCAAGCCGAAGAAAGTCTTCGATGCCACCGTGCTGGATGTGCTCAAGCCGATCGTCTTCGAGCAGCGTGAAGTGACCGACGAAGACATCATCAACTGGATGATGGTGCCCCTGTGCCTGGAAACCGTGCGTTGCCTGGAAGACGGCATCGTCGAAACCGCTGCTGAAGCTGACATGGGCCTGGTCTATGGCATTGGGTTCCCTCCATTCCGGGGTGGTGCGCTGCGCTACATCGACTCGATCGGTGTGGCCGAATTCGTTGCCCTGGCCGACCAGTACGCCGACCTGGGGCCGCTGTACCACCCGACCGCGAAGCTGCGTGAAATGGCCAAGAACGGCCAGCGCTTCTTCAACTGAGTGGTCAACGAGCTAGAGCGAGAGATTTGATATGAGCCTGAATCCAAGAGACGTGGTGATTGTCGACTTCGGTCGCACCCCCATGGGCCGCTCCAAGGGTGGCATGCACCGCAACACCCGCGCCGAAGACATGTCCGCGCACCTGATCAGCAAGCTGCTGGAACGCAACGGCAAGGTCGACCCGAAAGAAGTCGAAGACGTGATCTGGGGCTGCGTCAACCAGACCCTGGAGCAGGGCTGGAACATCGCCCGCATGGCGTCGCTGATGACCCAGATTCCACACACTTCGGCCGCCCAGACCGTCAGCCGCCTGTGCGGTTCGTCGATGAGCGCGCTGCACACCGCCGCCCAGGCAATCATGACCGGCAACGGTGACGTGTTCGTGGTCGGCGGCGTCGAGCACATGGGCCACGTCAGCATGATGCATGGCGTCGACCCTAACCCGCACATGTCGCTGTACGCTGCCAAGGCCTCCGGGATGATGGGCCTGACTGCCGAGATGCTGGGCAAGATGCATGGCATCAGCCGTGAGCAGCAGGATCTGTTCGGCCTGCGTTCGCACCAGCTCGCCCACAAGGCGACGGTCGAAGGCAAGTTCAAGGACGAGATCATCCCGATGCAGGGCTATGACGAGAATGGTTTCCTGAAGGTCTTTGATTTCGACGAGACCATTCGCCCGGAAACCACCCTCGAGGGCCTGGCGTCGCTGAAGCCGGCATTCAACCCGAAAGGCGGCACCGTGACTGCCGGTACTTCGTCGCAGATCACCGACGGTGCTTCGTGCATGATCGTCATGTCCGGCCAGCGCGCCATGGACCTGGGCATCCAGCCACTGGCGGTAATCCGTTCGATGGCGGTAGCCGGTGTCGACCCGGCAATCATGGGCTACGGCCCGGTGCCATCGACCCAGAAAGCCCTCAAGCGCGCCGGCCTGACCATGGCCGATATCGACTTCATCGAGCTCAACGAAGCCTTCGCCGCACAGGCCCTGCCAGTGCTCAAAGACTTGAAAGTGCTCGACAAGATGGATGAGAAGGTTAACCTGCACGGCGGCGCCATCGCTTTGGGCCACCCGTTCGGTTGCTCCGGTGCACGTATTTCCGGCACCCTGCTCAACGTCATGAAGCAAAATGGCGGCACCCTGGGGGTGGCGACCATGTGCGTCGGCCTTGGCCAAGGTATCACCACTGTCTTCGAACGCGTCTGATCGCGTAGTGGGACAGCAGCCGGGGCCTTGTGCCCCGGTTTTTGTTTTTTACAGAGTTTGTTTCAAGAGGAAGGGCGACATGCGGATACAACCAGGCGTATACCGGCATTACAAAGGGCCTGAGTACCGTGTCTTCAGTGTTGCACGGCACTCCGAGAACGAAGAGTGGATGGTCTTCTACCAATGCCTGTATGGTGATTACAGCTTCTGGGTGAGGCCGCTTGCGATGTTCCAGGAGTCCGTCGAGGTTGACGGCGAGCAGGTGCCGCGCTTTGCTTTGGTCAAGGCCGAAGAAGGGCTGCCTGAGCTGTCTGGCAAGTCGCAAGCGTGATCGACCACGCTTGACCTCTCTGTTTCGCCACTATATATAGCGGTGCCGCGTCCGGCACCTGACGCGTTTTTCATCTTCAGATTCAGGAATACTCCGATCCATGGGCAAATCGCTGGTCATTGTGGAATCCCCGGCCAAGGCCAAGACCATCAACAAGTACCTGGGCAACCAGTACGTGGTGAAGTCGAGTATCGGCCATATCCGAGACCTCCCCACCAGCGGTTCGGCCAGCGCAAGCAAAGAGCCGGCCGCCAAGCGTGGCAAGGCCGCTGCGGGTGAGGCTCCGGCGCTGTCGCCGAAAGAGAAGGCTCGCCGCCAGCTGGTGGCGCGCATGGGCGTCGACCCCGAACACGGCTGGAAGGCCAAGTACGAGATCCTTCCCGGCAAGGAAAAGGTGATCGAAGAGCTGCGCCGCCTGGCCAAGGATGCCGACACCATCTATCTCGCAACCGACTTGGATCGCGAGGGGGAAGCCATTGCCTGGCACCTGCGCGAAGCCATTGGTGGTGACGACACCCGCTACAAGCGCGTGGTGTTCAACGAAATTACCAAGAAGGCGATCCAGGAAGCGTTCTCGCAGCCTGGCGAGCTGGACATCGACCGGGTCAACGCCCAGCAGGCGCGACGCTTCCTGGATCGCGTGGTGGGCTACATGGTCTCGCCGCTGCTGTGGGCCAAGATCGCCCGTGGCCTGTCTGCCGGCCGTGTGCAGTCGGTGGCGGTAAAGCTGGTGGTCGAGCGTGAGCGCGAGATCCGTGCCTTCGTACCGGAAGAGTACTGGGAAGTGCACGCTGACCTCGGTACCGCCAAAAACGCCAAGGTACGTTTCGAGGTGTCGCGCGAGAAGGGCGAGGCGTTCAAGCCGCTGAACGAAGCCCAGGCCATGGCCGCGCTGGAGAAGCTCAAGGCTTCCAGCTACAGCGTGATCAAGCGCGAAGATCGCCCGACCAGCAGCAAGCCGTCGGCCCCGTTCATCACCTCCACCTTGCAACAGGCCGCGAGCAATCGCCTGGGCTTCGGGGTGAAGAAGACCATGATGATGGCCCAGCGCCTGTACGAAGCGGGTTACATCACTTACATGCGTACCGACTCGACCAACCTGTCGGCCGATGCCCTGGACATGGCGCGCAGCTACATCGAGCGCGAGTTCGGCAAGCAGTACCTGCCGGAAGCCCCGTTGGTATATGGCAGCAAGGAAGGTGCCCAGGAAGCGCACGAGGCGATTCGCCCCTCCGACGTCAGCACGCACCCGACCAAGCTCAGCGGTATGGAGCGGGACGCTGAGCGTCTGTACGAGCTGATCTGGCGCCAGTTCCTGGCCTGCCAGATGCCGCCAGCGCAATACCTGTCCACCAGTGTCACCGTGGCCGCTGGCGACTTCGAGCTGCGTGCCAAGGGCCGCATCCTCAAGTTCGACGGTTACACCCGTGTACTGCCGCAACAGAGCAAGCCGGGCGAAGACGATGTGCTGCCGGAAATGGCCCAGGGCGAAGCGCTCAAGCTGATTCAGCTCGACCCGAGCCAGCACTTCACCAAGCCGCCAGCGCGCTTCACCGAAGCCAGCTTGGTCAAGGAAATGGAAAAGCGCGGCATCGGCCGCCCGTCGACTTATGCGGCGATCATTTCCACCATCCAGGACCGCGGTTACGTCACCCTGCACAATCGCCGCTTCTACTCCGAGAAGATGGGCGACATCGTTACCGAGCGTCTGTCGGAGAGCTTCTCCAACCTGATGGACTACGGCTTCACTGCCGACATGGAGGAGAACCTCGACGACGTGGCCCAGGGCGAGCGCGACTGGAAAAACGTACTGGATGAGTTCTACGGTGACTTCAGCAAGAAGCTGCTGACCGCCGAGTCTGCCGAAAACGGCATGCGTGCCAACCAGCCGACCATGACCAACATTCCGTGCAAGGAATGTGGCCGGCCGATGATGATCCGCACCGCTTCCACCGGTGTGTTCCTCGGTTGCTCGGGTTACAGCCTGCCGCCGAAAGAACGCTGCAAGGCCACCGTGAACCTGGTGCCGGGCGATGAAATTGCCGCGGACGACGAGGGTGAGTCGGAGTCGCGCGTGCTGCTGGGCAAGCATCGCTGCCCGATCTGTGCCACGGCGATGGATGCCTACCTGTTGGACGAGAAGCACAAGCTACACATCTGCGGTAATAACCCGGATTGCGCTGGCTACGAGATCGAAGAGGGCAGCTACCGCATCAAGGGCTACGAAGGGCCGAGCCTGGAGTGCGACAAGTGCGGCAGCGAAATGCAGCTCAAGACGGGCCGTTTCGGCAAGTTCTTCGGTTGCACCAACCCAGCGTGCAAGAACACCCGCAAGCTGCTCAAGAGCGGTGAGGCGGCGCCACCGAAGATGGACAAGGTGGAGATGCCGGAGCTCAAGTGCGAGAAGGTCGACGACACCTACGTACTGCGTGATGGCGCTTCCGGGCTGTTCCTGGCTGCCAGCCAGTTCCCGAAAAACCGCGAAACCCGTGCGCCGCTCGTGCTGGAAATCGTGCCGCACAAGCATGAAATCGATCCGAAGTACCACTTCCTGTGCGATGCACCACAGAAAGACCCGGAAGGGCGCCCAGCGGTGATTCGTTACAGCCGCAAGACCAAGGAGCAGTACGTGCAGTCTGAGGTCGATGGCAAGCCGACTGGCTGGAAAGCGTTCTACGACGGTGGTGCGTGGAAGGTTGAAGACAAGCGCTGACCCCTCAGTGCTTTAATTGGGGCCGCTTTGCGCCCCTTCGCGGGCAAGCCCGCTCCCACAAGTACGGCACCGCCTTGCGGGCTGGTGCTATGCCTGTGGGGGCGGGCTTGCCCGCGAAGGGGCGGCAAAGCGGCCCTAATCATTTATGATGCAGTCATCCGCCTTGCAGCCTATGGGAGGTCATTCGAAATGGCCCAGGAACTCTACACTCGCACCAACCAGAAACTGTTCTTCGCAGGCCTTGCCCTCGAGTCGATGGCCAAGGCCGAACAGAGCCAGGCCATGAATGCTCAAGGCTTGGTCCAGGCCGAGCGAGAGTCGGCGCTGTTTCACCTGTACGGTGCGCTGCTGGGGCTGTGTCATGAAATAGGTGGCTTCTACCGCCTGCCCGTGGTGGCTTCAGTCGAGCAGGCGCTCGCCGATGATGCGCTGAACACCATCGCCATTCCTGAAGTTGCGGAAATGCTCGAGCTGGTTCGCCAGCGCGAAACTTGGTTGGCGCAACTGCTTGTTGCTTATGCCGATTTGTTCCGACCACCGGTCGCGAAAAAAACGCCAAAAACCGACGTCACCCAACCCCTGATTCAGGCCGTCAACCTTGATGAGCCTGAGCATCCTGCGTTGTCGAAGGAAGAGCTGGAAAGCTGGCGCAATAACCTCAAAGGCTTGGTGAGACGTTTCCGCGACGCGTTGAGTGAGTGCTGACAGCTGCAGTGGCTGGTACACTAACGGCCTTTCGTGGAGAACTGCCCTATATGTCTACGTCGTTTCTGGAAATTGTCGAGTTGCCTGATGGCCGTATCGAGCTGCGTCGCGCCGAGGATGAAGGCTCCCTGGTAACCCTGGATTTCTCGGAAGACGCGAAGGCGTTCCTGCAGGGTCAACATGTCGAAGTCGCCAAGGCCATGCTGAGCGTTGGTGTGCAGATGGCAGGTCGCCTGGTGGATGGTGAGCTGGAGCGCGACGAAGGGCCGCGCGTGCTGCACTAAAGCGTCGGCTTGCACTGCTTCATAGGCAAAGCCTGGACATCAGCCGAGGCGGATGTTCAGGCTTTGTGCATTTCCGGCACTGGCTGCGCGTACCAGTTGTTGGCGGGAGGTAGCGTTGACGCTGCCCAGCCAGCTGACCACGGTGTGGCTCAGGCCCAGGCGCAGTGCTTCACAGGCCAGTTGCAGTGCGCTCTGATTGCTGCGGGGATGCAGCAACAGGATCCGTTCGCGGTTGAGCCCTGCATCGCGCAGCCAGGCCTGGGTCAGGCTGGCAGGCGGGGCGATCAGGGTCAGCCAGCGGGCTTCCTGCTCTTCACTCAACTCGCGCAGGACCGGAGCCAGCAGGCTTTGGCAATGTTCGGGGGCGCCACGCAGGGACAGTTCGCTGAACAGCTCCGGATGGATGCCTTTGCGTGCCTGCTCGCTGGCCTTCAGGCCTGGCAGTACCGGCTGGGCGAGGAATGCTTCGAACAGTGGAAGCTGGACCTGCTGATGTGCTTGGATGGACTGCTGCATGACGCCTCCTGGATCAGCGGCGAATAACGCCGACACTCAAACCCTCGATCACCATGTCCTGTTCTTTCAGGTCGACTTCGATGGGGGCGAACTCGGGGTTTTCAGCGATCAGCCAGACCTTGCTGCCTTCACGCTTGAAGCGTTTGACGGTCACTTCATCGCCAATGCGGGCGACGACGATCTGGCCGTTGCGGGCCTCGCGACAGGTATGCACTGCCAGCAGGTCGCCGTCGAAGATGCCGACATCCTTCATGCTCATGCCGTGCACACGTAACAAATAGTCGGCGCGGGGGTGGAAGAAGGCCGGGTTGATGTTGCAGGATTGCTCGATGTGCTGCTCGGCGAGGATCGGTGCGCCAGCGGCGACCCGGCCGATGATCGGCAGGCCGTTTTCTTCGGCCTTGGCTTCAAGGCCGGGGATGCGGATGCCACGGGATGCGCCCGGGGTCATTTCAATCGCACCTTTGCGGGCGAGGGCCTTCAGGTGCTCCTCGGCGGCGTTCGGCGATTTGAAACCCAGCTCTTGAGCGATTTCCGCACGTGTCGGTGGGAAGCCGTTGTCTTCGAGGCAGCGTTTGATGAAAGCCAGGATCTCGGCTTGGCGTGGCGTCAGTTTCAACATGGCAGGCGCTCTGTCTTTTTATACAGTGACTGGAATTATATACAGTACTGCGGTGGCTGCAAGCTTCAAGCGGCAAGAAAAAGCAGCTGCCAACCCTCTTGTGGCTTGCAGCTTCCAGCTAGCCCCTTTTAAATGGCGACCGCCCAGTCACCGAGCCTTGACAGATGCAGGCCTGAAACGTATGTTTCAAACACCTGTTTGTCTCTGTCTGGCGGAGTTGTGATGGCCCAATCTGAAACCGTTGAACGCATTCTCGATGCTGCCGAGCAGCTGTTCGCGGAAAGAGGCTTTGCGGAAACCTCATTGCGGCTGATTACCAGCAAGGCCGGGGTCAACCTCGCAGCGGTCAACTATCATTTCGGTTCGAAGAAGGCCCTGATCCAGGCGGTCTTTTCGCGCTTCCTCGGGCCGTTCTGCGCAAGCCTCGAACGTGAGCTGGAACGGCGTCAGGCCAAGCCCGAGCAAAAGCCCAGCCTCGAAGAACTGTTGGAAATGCTGGTGGAGCAGGCGTTGGTCGTGCAGCCGCGCAGCAACAACGACCTGTCGATCTTCATGCGCCTGTTGGGCCTGGCCTTCAGCCAGAGCCAGGGCCACCTGCGGCGCTATCTCGAGGACATGTACGGCAAGGTGTTCCGCCGCTACATGCTGCTGGTCAATGAAGCCGCACCGCGCATTCCGCCGCTGGAGCTGTTCTGGCGCGTGCACTTCATGCTGGGTGCTGCGGCGTTCAGCATGTCCGGCATCAAGGCGCTGCGCGCCATTGCCGAGACGGATTTCGGTATCAACACCTCGATCGAGCAGGTCATGCGCCTGATGGTGCCGTTCCTGGCCGCCGGCATGCGCGCCGACAGCGGCGTCACCGACAACGCCATGGCCAGCGCCCAGCTGCGCCCGCGCAGCAAGGCCGGTAGCGCCACCGCCAAGGCCTGAAGGCTGGGCGGGGCAAGGCGCTTCGGCTAAGCTAGCGCCCATGCCTGACCTCGATTTCCTGCACATCTCCCTTGCCGACCAGCGCCTCTACGGCTTTGCCCGGGGGCATTTGTGCGTGCGTTTCGCGGTATCCACCGCTCGCAATGGCGCAGGTGAGCGCAACGGCTCGGGTTGCACGCCACGTGGGCTGCACCAGGTGCGTGCGCGGATTGGCGCTGGCTTGCCGATGAATGCCGTGCTGCAAGGCCGGCGCTGGACGGGCGAGGTGTGGTCGCCCGCGCTGCATGAGCAGCACCCTGGGCGTGACTGGATCCTCTCCCGTATCCTGTGGCTCAGCGGCTGCGAGCCGGGCATCAATCGCCTGGGTGGCGTTGACACCTTTCGCCGTTTCATCTACCTGCACGGCACGCCCGACACGGAACCCTTGGGCGTGCCGCTGTCCCATGGCTGCATACGTTTGCGTAACACCGATCTGCTTGTCCTGTTCGAGCGTGTGCCGGCTCATTGCCCGGTGCGCATCGACGAGGCCGCTTGCCCCCAGTGGGCTTCACTGAATCTGCAATGAAGGATTGCCTATGACCGCCAGCCTGCAAGGCTCCCTGATGGTGGATATCGCCGGTAAATGGCTGACTGCCGAGGATCGCCAGCTTCTGCGCCAGCCGGAAGTGGCCGGCCTGATCATTTTTGCCCGCAACATCGACAGCCCGCGCCAGGTGCGCGAGCTGTGCGCCTCGATCCGGGCCATCCGCCCCGACTTGATCCTTGCAGTCGACCAGGAGGGCGGGCGGGTGCAGCGCCTGCGCCAGGGCTTCGTGCGCCTGCCGGCGATGCGCGCCATTGCCGACAATGCCAATGCCGAGTACTTGGCGGAGCAGTGCGGCTGGCTGATGGCTAGCGAAGTGCTGGCAGTCGGCTTGGACCTCAGCTTCGCTCCGGTGCTCGACCTCGATCACCAGCGCAGCGCGGTGGTAGGCAGCCGCGCCTTCGAGGGCGACCCGCAGCGCGCCACGCAGTTGGCCGGGGCCTTTATCCGGGGCATGAATGCTGCGGGCATGGCGGCCTGCGGCAAGCACTTCCCGGGGCACGGCTGGGCCGAAGCGGACTCGCATGTGGCGATTCCTACCGACGAGCGCAGTCTCGAGCAACTTCGCCAGGCGGACCTGGTGCCATTCTCACGTCTGAGCGGGCAGCTGGCGGCGGTGATGCCGGCGCATGTCATCTACCCGCAGGTCGACAACCAGCCGGCCGGGTTCTCACGGCGCTGGCTGCAGGACATCCTGCGTGGCGAACTGGGCTTCGATGGGGTGATCTTCAGTGACGACCTGTCCATGGCTGGTGCGCATGTGGTCGGCGATGCTGCCAATCGCATCGAGGCGGCGCTGAGTGCCGGTTGCGACATGGGCCTGGTGTGCAATGACCGGGCTGCGGCGGAGCTGGCGCTGACTGCGGCGCAGCGCCTGAAGGTCAAGCCTTCGCCGCGGATTGCGCGGATGCGGGGGCGTGGCTTTGCCAGGACGGATTACCGGCAGCAGCCGCGTTGGCTGGAGGCCCTGGGGGCGTTGAAAGAAGCACAGTTGGTTGATTGAGCTGAAGCGTAGGGATTGAGTTATCTGGGGCTGCTGACATCGAGCGCCGCCCGCGCGGCGCATCGCGGATAAATCCGCTCCTACATTTGTTGCAACGTGCCGAACCTGACAGGCCATGGTTGCCAGCCTTGGCGCATGTCTTGAGCCGTGCAAACCGGCTGACAACCATGGCCTGTCAGGCATGGGCACGTTGCAACAAATGTAGGAGCGGATTTATCCGCGATGCGCCGCGCGGGCGGCGCCCGATATCACAGGCGTCAAACTCTAAAGCCATACACCCGATGCAATCACCGCCCCCGCTTGCCAGGCAAGGGGGCAAACAGCGCATCGATTTCTTCATCGTCAAGCCGCCACTGCCCCGCCTGCCCGCCATCAAGCAGGCTTGCTGCCAGCGCGGCTTTCTCCTGCTGCAATGCCTGAATCTTCTCTTCTACCGTCCCCCGGGTAATCAGCTTGAACACGAATACTGGCTTGTCCTGGCCAATCCGGTAGGCGCGGTCGGTTGCCTGGTTCTCGCTGGCCGGGTTCCACCACGGGTCGAAGTGGATAACGGTGTCGGCTGCCGTCAGGTTCAGCCCTACACCGCCAGCCTTGAGGCTGATCAGGAACACCTCGCTGTCGCCCTGCTGAAACTGTTGCACCGGCGTGCGCCGGTCGCGGGTGTCGCCGGTGAGCAGGCTGTAGCGGATCTTGCGTTTTTCCAGCTCCTGCTCGATCAGCGTCAGCATCGAGGTGAACTGAGAGAACAGCAGGACCCGGCGCCCCTCGCTGAGCAGCTCTTCGAGCATCTCCAGCAGCGCGCCGAGCTTGCCCTTGTCGGCCTGGTTGCCTTTGGTCTCGACCCCTTTGACCAGGCGCAGGTCGCAGCACACCTGGCGCAGCTTGAGCAGGGCGTCGAGGATCACGATCTGGCTGCGCGCCGCGCCATTGCGGGCGATTTCGTCGCGGACCTTCTTGTCCATGGCCACCCGTACCGCTTCGTAGGTATCGCGTTGGGCATCGCTGAGTTCGACCCAGTGCACCATTTCGGTCTTGGCCGGCAGCTCGGTGGCAACCTGTTCCTTGGTGCGGCGCAGCAGGAACGGGCGCACCCGGCTGACCAGGTGGGCCAGGCGCTCGCTGTCGGCGTGGCGTTCGATCGGGGTACGGTAATCCTGGTTGAAGCGTTTCACGTCTCCCAGCCAGCCAGGCATGAGGAAGTGGAAGATCGACCACAGCTCGCCCAGGTTGTTTTCCATCGGCGTGCCGGTCAGGCACAGGCGTTGATTGGCCTGCAGTTCGCAAACGGCGAGGGCGGCCTTGCTGGTGCTGCTCTTGATGTTCTGTGCCTCGTCCAGCACCAGCACATGCCAGGTTTGCGCGCGCAGGTGTTCCAGGTCGCGCGGTACCAGGGCATAGGTGGTGAGCACCAGGTCGTATTCGTGCAGCTTGGCAAAGTGCTTGCTGCGGCCCGGGCCGTGCAGGGCCAGCACGCGCAGGCCGGGTGCGAAGCGTTGGGCTTCGTCGAGCCAGTTGGGCACCAGGCTGGTGGGCATCACCGCCAGTGCCGGGCCGGTCAGGCGCCCGGATTGTTTTTCCAGCAGCAGGTGGGCCAGGGCCTGCAGGGTCTTGCCCAGGCCCATGTCATCGCCAAGGATGCCGCCGGTGCCCATTTCGCGCAGGGCCTGCAGCCAGTTCAGGCCTTGCTGCTGGTAAGGGCGCAGGGTGGCGTTGAGCCCGCTCGGCACTTCGACCTGCAGGTCGCGGGCATCGCGCAGGCGCCGGCCGAGGTCGCGCACGTGGGCGCCGCCCTCCCAGTGCAGCGGCAGGTGCTCGATGTCGTTCAGGCGCGCGGCGTCGGCACGGTCCATGCGCAGGGTAGGGCCAACCACGTCCTCGTGCAGGTAGAGCTCGCCGAGGGTGCCCATCACCGCCTTGATGCGGCCGTAGGGCAGGGCGACGCGCAGCGCCGGGCTGTCGAGCCTGCCGCGGTTGAGGTCGATCAGCAGGTGCTCGTCATCGCTGCGCCGCGCAAGCTCGCTGGGGCGCAGCAATTCAGGGTTGCTGCGCAGCAGTTGCAGCACGATCGGCAGCAGGCTGTGGCGCTGGCCTTCGACCACGATGCCCAGCTCCAGGTCGAACCATTCATGCCCGGGGGCTTCGTCAATGCTGGCGTACCAGTCGTCCACCTCTTGCAGGTTGAAGGCGAAGTCGCGGTGAATGTCGATGTCCCACCCGGCTTCGCGCAAGCGTGGCAGACCATCGCGGGCGAAGCGCAGCCAGGCCTCGTCGTCGGGCAGCTGGAGCATATCGCCGGCGCTGTCGGGCAGGGCCTTGCTCTGCCGGGTGGCGGGCTTGAAACCGAGGTCGCGCAGCACCTTGCGCAGTGCCTGTTCGGCCTGGGGCTGGCGGCAGATACGCTGGCTGGTGCTGCCAACCAGGCGGGCCAGGGGCTTGTCGTCATTGCCAGTGGCAAGCATCCCGTCGTAGTCAAACGACAGCGCGGCACGATGCTGCATCTGGCGCTGCATGCGGCCGGTCTTGGGCATGTAGGCGCTGAATTCCAGGCTGCCCAGTGTCAGGTGCCCTTTGGGTTGCGTGTCATCGATGTGTTCAGTGCTGACTGAAGTGGGTGTGGGGACTTGGCGGTTCAAGGCGTTCAAGCGGTGGCTCAAGGGTACGACCAGATGTTCCGGAACGACGGGCGCGCGTGCGAGCTGACTGGCGATGAAAGGGTCCAGGTCATGGCGTAGCTTGCCCAGTTGATGGGTGGCACGGTTGATGTAATGCATCGGCTCCAAGGGCAATGTCAGCAGTTGCGAGTGATCGCCATGGAACCAGGCGCCACGGTAGCTGCCGTCCTCCAGCCTGAGCCAGCGGAACTCGCCTTGCAGCTCCGGCCCTTCGATCAAAGGCTCAGGGTCGGCTTCGACGTGCAGGCGCCCGGTCGCCAGTGCGAAGCCGAGTATTTCTGCACCTTGCTTGCCTTGCAGATCCACGACGGGGCGCATTGCCCGGCTGCTGGCATCAATCAGGCGCAGCAGGCGGGCGTCGTTATCTGTCACGTAGCGGGGCGGGTAATAGATCAGTTCAGGCATCGAAGTGATCTTGCCGAACTTTAATGTTCCGTCAGCTTGGCGCGTGCCTTTGACCGCCTCCAGCGTGCAATGCTGTTGGCCTGCATGAACCTGATAATGCAAGGCCGGGCCTTTGCGCGCCGGCCCGGGATCTGCGGGAGGCTGGCCAGTGGCTTGAAGGCTTTCGACCCATTGATCAAGCGCTGGTGAAAGGGCGTCGTTTTGCGCACTCGGCGCCTCGGCCCTGCCTTCGCCATGCTGCACATTCAGCAACACGGCGACGCAATGCTTGCAATTGTGGCCAACCGGGCAGCTGCAGCGCCCGAACACCCGCAGTTCGCTGCCGGTCACTACCAACTGGATTTCCTGTTGGTAGTGCTCACCGGACGAGCCGAGGCAGGTGGCTTCGATGTGCTTGTCATGGATCGACAGGACTTGCGTGCGCCCTTGCCTGGCGTAGTCGCGTCCACGGTTCAGTGCACCGCTCTGGATATGCTCGACCCAGCCTGGGTGAGCCCTCAGCAGTTGCCGCGCATCGCTGTCGCTCACATCACTGCTCCATCATCTCCGGGTCCATCACTGGCATCTTCGGGGTGCCCGGTGCGGTGACCTTGAGCAGCAGTGCCAGGTGGCCGCCATCGAGGAAGGTCAGTTGGCCGCTTTTCATGTTGCTGTTGCTCTGCTTGAACTGCTCGCTTTGCAGAACGTTGCCGTTGCTGTCGAGCTGGTTGACCCAGAAGTTGGCGGCCACGGCGATGAAGCGACCTTCGGTGATGCTCAGGTTGCCTTCGATCGGGAAGTGCCCGAATTGCTCTGCACCTGAACCCAGCGCGATGAGGCTCGGCTCGCTGCCGACCGGTTGCTGCCAGGCCTTGTGCAGCAGCACGGTGTAGTCGGCGGTGGCCTCCAGCCGGGTGGCCTCGTCCTGCAGCGCCAGTGGGCGTTCGGCGCCTTTGTCCAGGCGTGGGGCGCCCGCGCTCCAGTCTTCCGGGGCGAACGGGCTGGTGAAGGCGGGCACGCTGTTCTGCCGCACCAGAAGCATTTCTACCTGATACATACCTTCGGCGAAGGCGGCTGGCGCGAACAGCGCGAGCAGCAGGGTCAGGCAACGGATGGCACGCATGGATCTTCCTTAGGCAGGCTGTGGGGTCAGGCGCTCGAACAGCGCCTCCAGGGTATTGAAGCGTTCTTCGGGGCGTTCCATCGGTACCAGGAAACGGAACTGCGTTGCGCCTTCGAACTTGTAACGTTTGGGCTGGCCCTGGATCAGCTTGATCAGGGTCAGTGGGTCGACTGGGGTCTCGGCCTCGAATTCGAGCTTGCCGCCGTTGGGGCCGGCGTCGACTTTCTTGATGCCGAGCGTTTCTGCCTGCAGCTTGAGCTGGGTCAGGCGCATCAGGTTCTTGGTCGGCTCGGGCAGCAGGCCGAAGCGATCAATCATCTCTACTTGCAGGTCCTTGAGGCCTTCTTCATCGGCCGCCGAGGCGATGCGCTTGTAGAGGATCAGGCGCGCGTGGACGTCGGGCAGGTAGTCCTCGGGGATCAGTGCCGGCAGGCGCAGGTTGATCTCCGGGCCGCCGCCCAGCGGCTGCTCGAGGTTAGGCTGGGTACCTTTGCGGATAGCCTTGACCGCGCGCTCGAGCATTTCCATGTACAGGGTGAAGCCTACGGCCTGGATCTGCCCGCTCTGGCCTTCGCCAAGCAGCTCGCCGGCACCGCGGATCTCCAGGTCATTGGTGGCCAGCACGAAGCCGGCACCCAGGTCCTGGGTGTTGGCGATGGCCTCCAGGCGTTTTTCGGCGTCAGCGCTGATCTTCTGCCGCTGCGGTGTCAACAGGTAGGCGTATGCCTGGTGGTGGCTGCGCCCGACACGGCCACGCAACTGGTGCAACTGGGCCAGGCCGAACTTGTCGGCGCGCTCGATGACGATGGTGTTGGCACTTGGCACGTCGATGCCGGTCTCGATGATGGTCGAGGCGATCAGTACGTTGAAGCGCTTGTGGTAGAAGTCGCTCATCACCTGTTCCAGTTCGCGCTCGCGCATCTGCCCGTGGCCGATGCCGATACGCGCTTCCGGGACCAGTTCGGCCAGTTCTGCGGCGCACTTCTCGATGGTTTTCACGTCGTTGTGCAGGTAGTACACCTGGCCGCCGCGCAACAGCTCACGCAGCAGTGCTTCCTTGACCGTGCTCTTGTTCTGCTCCATGACGAAGGTGCGCACCGACAGGCGACGCGCCGGTGGGGTGGCAATGATCGACAGGTCGCGCATGCCCGCCACCGCCATGTTCAGCGTGCGCGGGATTGGCGTAGCGGTCAGGGTGAGGATGTCCACTTCGCTGCGCAAGGCTTTGAGCTGCTCCTTCTGGCGCACGCCAAAGCGGTGTTCCTCGTCGATGATCGCCAGGCCCAGGTCCTTGAAGCGCACGTCATCCTGCAGCAGCTTGTGGGTGCCGATGAGGATGTCGATTTTGCCTTCGGCAAGGTCCGCGGCGGCGGCGGCCACTTCCTTGGCCGACTTGAAGCGGCTCATCACCTCGACCTTCACCGGCCATTCGGCGAAGCGGTCGCGGAAGCTGTTGTAGTGCTGTTGGGCGAGCAGGGTGGTCGGTACCAGCACTGCCACCTGGCGGCCGCTGTGCACGGCGATGAAGGCGGCGCGCATGGCCACTTCGGTCTTGCCGAAGCCGACGTCGCCGCATACCAGGCGGTCCATTGGCTTGGGCGCCAGCATGTCGACTCGCACCGCCTCGATGGCCGCTTGTTGGTCAGGTGTTTCCTCGAACGGGAAACCTGCGCTGAAGGTGGCGTAATCGGCAGCCGGGTCGGCAAAGGCATAGCCCTTGCGCGCCGCGCGCCGGGCATAGATGTCGAGCAACTCGGCCGCCACGTCGCGGACCTGTTCGGCGGCCTTGCGCTTGGCTTTCTGCCAGGCTTCGGAGCCCAGCCGGTGCAGTGGCGCCAGGGCGTCATCGCTGCCGGTGTAGCGGGCGATCAGGTGCAGGTTGGCCACCGGCACATAGAGCTTGGCGCCTTCGGCGTATTCCAGGGTGAGGAACTCGGCAGCCTGGCCTTCGATTTCCAGGGTGGCCAGGCCCAGGTAGCGGCCCACGCCATGGTCGATATGCACCACCGGCGCGCCTTCACGCAGCTCGGTGAGGTTCTTGATGACCGCGTCGTTGGCTGCCTCGCCGCGTTTTTCACGGCGCCGGCGCTGCATCACGCGCTGGCCGAACAGCGGGCTCTCGGCAACCAGGGCGATGGCCGGGTCGTCCAGCAGCAGGCCGTCGTCCAGCGGGGCGATGGTGATCGCCAGGCGTTCGCGGCCGGTGATGAAGTCAGCCCAGCTGTCGACCGTCTGCGGGCGCAGCTTGAGGCGTTCGAGCAGCTCCAGCAGCACCTCGCGGCGGCCCGCCGATTCGGCGGTGAACAGCACGCGGCCGCTGAACTGGTCGAGGAATTCGGCCAGCGCTGCCAGCGGCTGATTGGCCTTGGCTTCGATGGCCAGGTTGGGCAGGGCACGTGCGGGGAAGCGCTCACGACCGGCGCCGGCTTCTATTTCGTCGGCGCTGACCACCACCCGTGGCCATTGCTTGAGCTGGGCGAAGCAGTCTTCCACGGGCAGGAACAGTTCGGCTGGCGGCAGCAATGGGCGGGTCAGGTCGCCACGGCGCTCTTCATAGCGCCCGCGCACGTCGTTCCAGAAGTGCTCGGCAGCGTGTTCGACACCTGGCAGCGAGAACACCTGGGTGTTGGCGGGCAGGTAGTCGAACAGGGTCGAGGTTTCTTCGAAGAACAGCGGCAGGTAGTACTCGATGCCAGCGGGGATGATGCCGCTGGCCAGGTCCTGGAAGATCGCGCTGCGGCGGAAGTCGACATCGAAACGCTCGCGGAAGCGCGCCTTGAAGCGGGTCACCTCTTCCTTCTGCATGGGGAACTCGCGCGCCGGCAGCAGGCGGATCGAGTCGACCTTGTCGATCGAACGCTGGGTCTCCGGGTCGAAGGTGCGCAGGGTTTCGATCTCGTCATCGAACAGGTCGATGCGATAAGGCAGCTTGCTGCCCATCGGGAACAGGTCGATCAGTGCGCCGCGCACGGCGAATTCACCATGCTCGTAGACCGTGTCGACGCAGCGGTAGCCTGTGGCTTCCAGGCGCGTGCGCATCTGCTCGACGTCGATGGTCTGGCCCACGTCAAGCACCAGGCTGCTGCCGAGCAGGAAGCGCGTCGGTGCCAGGCGGTGCAGGGCAGTGGTGATCGGCACCACAAGAATGCCATGGCTCAGCTCCGGCAGCCGGTAGAGGCTGGCGATGCGCTGGGAAATGATGTCCTGGTGCGGCGAGAACAGGTCGTAGGGCAGGGTTTCCCAATCGGGAAACGGCAGCACCGGCAGGCCCGGGGCAAAGAAGCGAAGCTCCTGTTCCAGACGATCGGCCGCCTGGCTGTCGGCGGTCAGCAGCAGGGTGAAGCGGCCTGCGCTGCTGGCAGCCTCGGCGATGGCCAGGCTGAGGGCGGCACCGGGCAGGTTGCCCCAGGTTTGTTTGCCGGCCGTGGCCGACATTTGCGGAAGGCGCAGAACTGACACGGGAGATTGCACTCCAAGCGTTGCGGCAAAGACGTCGATTGTACCGGTGACAGTGCCTGCTGTCAGGCTCGACAGGCCATGAACAGCGGGCTTTGCCATCGGCGACAGGCGCTCATTGCCGGTTACGCGCAGGGGCGTCATAATGTAGCCCCTTTTTTCTGTCCCTACATGTGGAAGGTTCCCGTGACTCAGAAGCCCGACCAGTGTCTTGGTGAGTGGATCGATCGTGAAGCTCTGGCTGAAGCGATGATCCCGCTTATCGGTCAGCTCTACCGCAACAACAATGTGGTGAGCTCGATTTATGGCCGTAGCCTGATCAACCGTTCGGTTATCTCGATCCTCAAAGCCCATCGCTTTGCGCGTCACCGTCAGACCGACGAGACCGAACTGTCCGTACACGAGACATTCCCCCTGCTCAAAGCCATGAGCGAGCTGAAACTGGGCGCCGCTTCGGTCGACCTGGGCAAGCTGGCAAACAAGTTCAAGCAGGAAGGCAACGGCCGCACCGCCGAGCAGTTCGTCCGTGAAGAGCTGGCCGACGTGGTTGGCCAGCAGAACGCTTCGGCCCGCAAGGGTACCGATGTCGTCCTGTACGGCTTCGGCCGCATCGGCCGCCTGCTGGCGCGCATCCTGATCGAGAAGACTGGTGGTGGCGACGGCCTGCGCCTGCGCGCCATCGTCGTGCGCAAAGGCGCCGAGAACGACCTGGTCAAGCGTGCCAGCCTGCTGCGCCGTGACTCGGTGCATGGCCCGTTCGATGGCACCATCACCATCGACGAAGCCAACAACACCCTCACCGCCAACGGCAACCTGATCCAGATCATCTACGCCAAGAGCCCGAGTGAAGTCGACTACACCCAGTACGGCATCGACAACGCGCTGATCGTCGACAACACCGGCGTATGGCGTGACGCCGACGGCCTGGGCCAGCACCTGGCCTGCCCGGGCGCTGCCCGCGTGATCCTCACCGCACCTGGCAAGGGCGCGCTGAAGAACATCGTGCACGGCATCAACCACGGTGACATCACTGCCGATGACAAGATCATCTCGGCAGCTTCCTGCACCACCAACGCCATCGTGCCGGTGCTCAAGGCCATCAACGACCAGTACGGCATCGTCAATGGTCACGTCGAGACCGTTCACTCGTTCACCAACGACCAGAACCTGATCGACAACTTCCACAAGGGCAGCCGCCGTGGTCGTGCCGCGCCGCTGAACATGGTCATCACCGAAACCGGCGCCGCCACTGCTGCCGCCAAGGCGCTGCCAGTGCTGAAAGGCAAGCTGACCGGTAACGCCATTCGCGTTCCGACGCCGAACGTTTCGATGGCCATTCTCAACCTGAACCTTGAGAAGCCAACCAGCCGTGACGAAATCAACGAGTACCTGCGCCAGACCGCCATGCACTCGGAGCTGCACAAGCAGATCGACTACGTCAGCTCGCAGGAAGTGGTTTCGACCGACTTCGTAGGTTCCCGCCACGCCGGTGTGGTGGATGCCGAGGCGACCATTGCCAACGACAACCGCGTTGTTCTGTACGTCTGGTACGACAACGAATTCGGTTACAGCTGCCAGGTGGTTCGCGTGATGGAAGAGATGTCGGGTGTGAACCCGCCAGCGTTTCCACGCTGATCCGCTTGTAAGCGCATGAAAAAACGGGAACCTTCGGGTTCCCGTTTTTTTTGCCTGGCATTTTCCGTGCTGGCGCGGTCATTGTAGGCGCGGCCTTGTGTCGCGAATGGGCTGCGCAGCAGCCCCGGCATTTTCGGATGTGACACTGGAATCCTGGGGCCGCTGTGCGCCCCTTTCGCGACACAAGGCCGCTCCTACAATGACTTTGCAGGTATGCAGAACCGAGAAATCCCGATTGCGCACAGCCTTACTGATCATCCTGATGCTTCTCACTGCCTGCAACCAAGGCCCGACCTTGGAACGCCTGGGCGGCCCGACCATGGGCAGCAGCTACAGTGTCCAGTACGTCCGCGAACCCGGCGGCCCGGCACCGGCCCAGGTCCAGGCGGCGGTCGAGACCCTTCTCAACGGCATCGATCAGCATTACTCGACCTACCGCGGCGACTCCACTGTCAGCCAGTTCAACCGGCTGCCCCCCAACCAGTGCATGGCCTTGCCGCCCGATATGCTCGAACTGGTCGCCTTCGGCCAGCACCTGGCCGCACTCAGCGATGGCGCCTACGACCTTACCGTCGAGCCCCTGCTTGACCTCTGGGGCTTCGGCCCGCAGGCCCGTCACGAGCACGTGCCCGACCCACAGGCGCTGGCCCAGGCTCGCCAGCGCGTCGGCTACCGCCACCTGCGCATCGACGGCCAGGCGCTGTGCAAGGATGCCCCAGTGCAACTGGACTTCAACAGCATCGCTGCCGGCCACGCGGTCGACCTGATCGCCGAACGCCTGCGCGCCATGGAGGTGGCCAGTTTTGTCGCTGAAGCCACCGGCGAGCTCAAGGCCGTAGGCCGCAAGCCCGACGGCAGCCCCTGGCGCATCGCCTTGGAGCTGCCCCGCGAAGACCGCCAGATCGCCCGCCAGATCATCCCGGTCAATGGCCTGGGGGTATCGACCTCGGGTGACTATCGCCACTATTTCGAGGAGAATGGCCGGCGCTATTCACATACCTTCGATGCCCGCCTGGGGCGCCCGGTCGACCACGACCTGGCCGCGGTCACCGTGCTCGATGCCTCGGCGCTGCAGGCTGATGGTTATTCGACCTTGTTGCTGATCCTGGGGCCGGAGCGCGGCTGGGATTTTGCCGTGGCCCATGATCTGGCTGCGGTTTTGGTGACTCGGGCCGAGGCTGGCTTCGTCTCCCGAGCTACCCCCGCATTCGAACGGGCGGTGAAAGGCGATTGAAAGCGTTGGCAGGGATGATCGCCTCCAGGGATCGGTGAATGACATGTAGTGCAGGCAAAATTGGCCTACGACGCGACCAAGGGTTAATGTGCGCGGCGTTCACGCTTGATTAGACTGCACCCGAATTTTCTCATGGCGCCCCGGCGACATGATCGAGTCCCGCGGGTAACCGTAACCCCGGGCCAGTTCTGAAGGAGTACGCATGGCTGTCTACAACTACGACGTAGTGGTGCTGGGTTCCGGCCCGGCCGGTGAAGGCGCGGCAATGAACGCCGCCAAAGCGGGGCGCAAGGTGGCAATGGTCGACAGCCGCCGTCAGGTCGGCGGCAACTGCACTCACCTGGGCACCATCCCGTCCAAGGCGCTGCGTCATTCGGTGCGGCAGATCATGCAGTTCAACACCAACCCGATGTTCCGTGCCATCGGCGAGCCGCGCTGGTTCTCCTTCCCGGACGTGCTCAAGAGTGCCGAGAAGGTCATCGCCAAGCAGGTCGCCTCGCGTACCGGCTACTACGCCCGTAACCGCGTCGATGTGTTCGTCGGCACCGGCAGCTTCGCCGACGAGCAGACCGTCGAAGTGGTCTGCCCCAATGGCGTGGTCGAAAAACTCAATGCCAAGCACATCATCATCGCCACCGGCTCGCGCCCTTACCGCCCGGCCGACATCGACTTCCACCACCCGCGCGTCTACGACAGCGACACCATCCTCAGCCTCAGCCACACCCCGCGCAAACTGATCGTCTACGGCGCTGGCGTTATCGGTTGTGAGTACGCCTCGATCTTCAGCGGCCTGGGCGTGCTGGTAGAACTGGTCGACAACCGCGGCCAGCTGCTGAGCTTCCTGGATTCGGAAATTTCCCAGGCGCTGAGCTACCACTTCAGCAACAACAACATCACCGTACGCCACAACGAGGAGTACGAGCGGGTCGAGGGCCTGGACAATGGTGTGATCCTGCACCTGAAGTCGGGCAAGAAGATCAAGGCCGACGCCTTGCTGTGGTGTAACGGCCGTACCGGCAACACCGACAAGCTGGGCCTGGAAAATATCGGCATCAAGGTCAACAGCCGTGGCCAGATCGAGGTCGACGAGGCCTACCGCACGACCGTGCCGAACATCTACGGTGCCGGTGACGTGATCGGCTGGCCGAGCCTGGCCAGTGCCGCCCATGACCAGGGCCGTTCGGCCGCTGGCAGCATCGTCGACAACGGCAGCTGGCGCTTCGTCAACGATGTGCCGACCGGCATCTACACCATTCCGGAGATCAGCTCGATCGGCAAGAACGAGCAGGAGCTGACCCAGGCCAAGGTGCCGTACGAAGTGGGCAAGGCGTTCTTCAAGAGCATGGCGCGCGCGCAGATCGCTGGCGAGCCACAGGGCATGCTGAAGATCCTGTTCCACCGCGAAACCCTGGAAATCCTCGGCGTGCACTGCTTCGGCTACCAGGCTTCGGAAATCGTTCACATCGGCCAGGCGATCATGAACCAGCCGGGCGAGCAGAACAATCTGAAGTACTTCGTCAACACCACATTCAACTACCCGACCATGGCCGAAGCCTATCGGGTAGCTGCCTACGACGGCCTGAACCGGCTTTTTTAAGCGGCTCCGGCCGGTGGCCTGAGCCGGTCGGGGAGACCGATTTCAGCCCTACCCGAGGGTGGTCTTGGCCAAACCGGGAAAGTCTGTAATCAGGCTGTCCACGCCAAAGTCAGCGAGCCGGCGCATCAGTGCCGGTTCGTTGACCGTCCACACCGACACATGCAACCCCTGGCCCTGCGCCTTGAGCAGGCGCTCGGGGGTGCACAGTGTCCAGTTCAACGCCAGCAGCTCGCAGTCGTAGTTCTGCGCGACCTTCAACGGGTCGAGCCAGGCGTATTCGGCAACCAGCCCACGCTTCACATCCGGTACCAGCTCCAGGGCAGCGCCCAGCACTTCGCGTGAGCTCGAAGTGATGGTCACCTTGTCCAGCAGGCCGTACTGTTGCGCCAGTTCGCGAATCGCCAGCACGGTGGTGGCGGCACGGGTGCGCGAGGCGCTCTTGACCTCCAGTTGCCAATGCTCGAAGGCGCACTTCTCGAACAGTTCTTCCAGCTTCGGAATGGGGCAGGGCTGCACGTGCCCGGGGCCGCCCTTGCGGGCATCAATGCGGATCAGGTCGGCGGCCGGGTGCTCGACCACCTTGCCGCGCCGGCCGGTGGTGCGCTTGAGGGTAGGGTCGTGGATCACCATCAGCTCGTTGTCGGCCGACAGGTGCAGGTCCAGTTCGCAGCGGTTCACGCCGTGGGACAGGCACTGCTGAAAACTCTTCAGGGTATTTTCGGGGGCTTCGCCCTTGGCGCCGCGGTGGCCATAGATCAGGGTCACGTTCGTTCCTTCAAATCAGGGTGGTAGGGCTCAGGAGGCGGGGCCGTCTTGTTCCAGCTGCTGGCGCCGTTGCTGCTGTTGGCGTTGCAGGATGTAACGGGCCAGCAGTTGCCGTTGGGCATCGGTCATGTCGGTGAATTCCGTGCCGACCTCGAATTCGCCGCCCGGGCGCGGGTCGCAGTGGGTGACCTTGCCGCGCAGCAGCAGGCCGTGGGCGCGTGGCATCAGCACCATCTTCACCTTCACCCGGGTGCCTGGGGCGATCTGCTGGCGTTGCGCGAATTCGATGCCACCTTCGGAGATGATCACCCGCTGTGGCTGGCCGATTTCACCGAGCAGGGTTTGCGCGACCACGGCGCTGAGCAGGTCCAGGCGTTTGTTCTGCGCCCGCAGGAAGGCTGCCAGGGTGCGGTCTTTCTCACTCAGCTGGCGCAGCAGGTGCTGCGACTCGAAGTCGGACAGGTGCAGCTCGCTGAGCAGGTTGAACAGCGGTGAATCATCCTGCAACAGTTCTGCCTCAAGGGCTTCGGCCGCGCTGAGGGGGCTGATTTCCAGTGCGATCCGATCTTCGATGCGGTAGTATTCGCGGCGATCTTCTTCGTCTAATGTCGTCATGGCGAACCCATGGTTGCGGCGGTGGTCCGAGTGTAAAGCCGCCGTAGGCGCCTCGCCACAAGGACGTTCCCTTTCATCCGAACAAGCCCCGACATGTTCAGACCTCTTTTCGCATTCATCGGTACGCGTTACACCCGTGCCAAGCGCCGTAACCACTTCGTCTCGTTCATTTCCCTGACTTCGATGATCGGCCTCGCCCTGGGCGTGGTGGTGATGATCGTGGTGCTCTCGGTCATGAACGGTTTCGACCACGAGATGCGTACCCGCGTGCTGGGCATGATCCCTCACGCCACGCTGGAGAGCGGCCAGCCGATCAACGACTGGTCTGCCCTTGCCCAACAAGTAAAGCAGAATCCGCAGGTGCTGGCGGTCGCCCCGTACACGCAGATGCAGGGCCTGCTGACCCATGACGGCAAGGTGCAGAAGGTGTTGCTCAACGGCATCGACCCGGCGCGCGAGCGCGAGGTGTCGATCATCGACAACTTCATCCAGCAGGGCAGCCTCGACAAGCTGGCGCCGGGCGAGTGGGGCATCATGATCGGCGACAAGGCCGCAGCCAAGCTGGGCGTGACCATCGGCGACAAGCTGACCTTCGTCGCCCCCGAGGTCAGCGTGACCCCGGCCGGCATGTTCCCGCGCATGAAGCGCTTCACCGTGGTCGGCACCTTCCACGTTGGCGCCGGCGAGATCGACGGCTACCTGGGCCTGACCAACATCACCGACCTGTCCCGCCTGCACCGCTGGAAGCCGGACCAGGTGCAGGGCCTGCGCCTGAAGTTCGACGACTTGTTCCAGGCGCCGCGAGTGGCCTGGAGCATCGCCCAGCAGCTGGGCGACCAGGAATACTACAGCCGCGACTGGACCCGTACCCACGGCAACCTGTACCAGGCAATCCGCATGGAGAAGGCCATGATCGGCCTGCTGTTGCTGCTGATCGTGGCGGTGGCGGCGTTCAATATCATTTCTACCCTGGTGATGGTGGTCAACGACAAGCGCGGTGACATCGCCATCCTCCGTACCCTGGGCGCCACGCCCGGGCAGATCATGCTGATCTTCATGGTCCAGGGCACGGTGATCGGGGTAATCGGCACGCTGATCGGCGCCGTGGTCGGGATCGTCGCTGCGCTGAACGTCAGTGCGGTGATCGCCGGCATCGAGAAGCTGATCGGGCACAAGTTCCTCAACGCCGACGTGTATTTCATCGATTACCTGCCGTCGCAGATCCAGGCCCAGGACGTGTACATGGTCTGCGGTGCGGCGCTGGTCCTGAGTTTCTTCGCCACCCTGTACCCGGCCTGGCGTGCGGCCCGCACCCAGCCTGCAGAGGCGCTACGTTATGAGTGAGTCGCGCATGAGTGATAAAGCCGTTCTGAGTTGCCGCAACCTGGGCAAGTCCTACGACGAGGGCCCGGAGTCGGTGCAGGTGCTGTCCGGGCTCAACCTGGAGCTGCACGCCGGTGAGCGCGTGGCCATCGTCGGTAGCTCCGGCTCTGGTAAAAGTACCTTGCTCAACCTGCTCGGTGGCCTCGACCGCCCGACCCAGGGCAGCGTGTGGCTGGCCGGCGAGGAGCTGTCGGCCCTTGGCGAGCGTGCCCGCGGCCTGCTGCGCAACCGCGAGCTGGGCTTCGTTTACCAGTTCCACCACCTGCTGCCAGAGTTCACCGCGATGGAGAACGTGTGCATGCCGCTGCTGATCGGCCGCACCGCCATCCCGGAGGCCCGTGAGCGTGCCGAGGCACTGCTCAAGCGGGTTGGCCTGGGCCATCGCCTGCACCACAAGCCGGCTGAATTGTCCGGCGGCGAGCGCCAGCGTGTGGCAATCGCCCGGGCTCTGGTCAACCGCCCCGGCCTTGTGATGCTCGACGAGCCGACCGGCAACCTCGACCACCATACCGCCCAAGGCATCCAGGAACTGATGCAGGAGTTGTCCAGTGCGTCGCGCACCGCCTTCCTGGTGGTGACCCACGACCTCAACCTGGCGCGCCAGATGGACCGCGTATTGAAGCTCGACGACGGCCACCTGGTGGCGATCTGAGCGAGTGCACGGGGTGGCAGCGTCGCCCCGTTTTCCCGTTTTAATTGGGTGTTTCCTACATGTTCAGACCCTTGCCCATCTTCATTGGCGCGCGCTACACCCGGGCCAAGCGCCGCAACCACTTCATCTCGTTCATCTCGATGACCTCGATGATCGGCCTGTCGCTGGGCGTGCTGGCGATGATCGTGGTGCTGTCGGTGATGAACGGCTTCCAGCGCGAAATGAGCTCACGCATTCTCGGCCTGGTCCCCCATGCCTCGATCCTTGGCGTGCAGCCGCTGGACGACTGGCACAAGGCCGCCGACGCTGCGTTGCAGAATCCGGCAGTGATGGCCGCGGCGCCGATCACCGAGATGGAAGGCATGCTCTCGTACAAAGGCGCAATGCAGCCGATCCAGGTCAGCGGCATCGACCCGGCCGAAGAGGGCAAGGTGTCCATCGTTGGCCAGCATATCGTTCAGGGCCGCCTGCAGGACCTGCAGCCAGGTGAATATGGCGTGGTCATCGGCGAGCTCACCGCGCGCCGCTTCCGTCTCAATACCGGCGACAAGCTGACCCTGATCGTGCCGGAAATCAGCAAGGAACCCGGTGGCATCACCCCGCGCATGCAGCGCCTGACCGTGGTCGGCATCTTCAAGGTCGGCGCCGAGCTGGATGGCTCGCAGGCCTACATGCACGTCGCCGACGCCGGTGAAATGCAGCGCTGGGCGCCAGGCCAGGTGCAGGGCGTGCGCCTTAAGCTGCATGACCTGTATGCCGCGCCGCAGGTATCCAAGGCCATCGCGGCCGGCCTGGGCGATGGCTATCGCGCCGATGACTGGTCGCACACCCAGGGCAGCCTGTTCAGCGCGATGAAGATGGAAAAGACCATGATTGGCCTGTTGCTGCTGATGATCATCGCGGTGGCGGCGTTCAACATCATCGCCACATTGGTGATGGTGGTGAACGACAAGGGGTCGGACATTGCCATCCTGCGTACCCTGGGCGCCACGCCGGCACAGATCATGGGCACGTTCATGGTCCAGGGTAGCCTGATCGGCATTGTCGGCACTTTGATCGGCGGTGTGCTGGGGGTGATCGCTGCGCTCAATGTCAGTCAGATCGTCGGCTGGCTGGAGCGGGTGAGCGGGCAACACATCTTCACTTCAGATGTGTACTTCATCAGCAGCTTGCCGTCCGAATTGCAGGGCGGGGATGTGTTGATGATTTGCGCGGCGGGGCTGGTGATGAGCTTCCTGGCGACCATCTACCCGGCTTATCGGGCGTCGCAGGTGCAGCCGGCGATAGGCCTGGCAGTTTGATGTTTGTTTGAGATTCCGGGGGCGCTTTGCGCCCCTTTCGCGACACAAGGCCGCTCCTACAGGATTACCGATATCGTCAGGATTGAGATACTCCTGTGGGAGCGGCCTTGTGTCGCGAAAGGGCTGCGCAGCAGCCCCCATTTCACCGAGTTTCAGGTAGTTCGATTACAAACCTTGTCCAGCCATCCTGGCTCTGCGCCCGAATGCTCCCTCCATGGGCCTGCACGATCGACCGGGTAATCGCCAGCCCCAGCCCCGCATGCTCGCTGCTACCTTCCCGCCGCGCCGGGTCCACCCGATAGAAACGATCGAACAGCCGCGGTAGTGCCGCCGCTTCAATTGCCGCCCCGGTATTGGCCACGCAAATCCGCAAGCCTGGCTCCAGCGTCACCCGTATCTGCCCACCTGCCGGCGTGAAGCGCAGGGCATTGTCGAGCAGGTTCGACAGGGCCCGGCGCAGCATATGCCGGTCGCCCTGCAACATCGCCTGGCCCTCGCGCAGCAGCTGCACTTCATTGTCCTCGGCCAGCGGCGCGTAGTACTCCAGCAATGCATCCACTTCATCGTGCAAGGCCAGCGCCGTCTGCCCCGGCACCAGCAGGCCGTGGTCGGCCTTGGCCAGGAACAGCATGTCGTTGATCATTTGCGCCATCCACTGTAGTTCCTCGAGGTTGCCATGCAGTGCCTCGCGGTATTCCTCCAGGCTGCGCGGACGGGTGAGGGTAACCTGGGTGTGGGTCAGCAGGTTGGACAGCGGCGTGCGCAGTTCGTGGGCGATGTCGGCGGAGAATGCCGACAGGCGCTGGAAGGCGTCGTCCAGGCGTTGCAGCATGGCGTTGACGGTAGTGGCCAGTTCCGCCAGCTCTTCAGGCATCTGCGCCACCGGCAGGCGCGTGGTCAGTGAGCGCGCCGACACGCTGGCGGCCACCCGGCCCATCTGGCGCAAGGGGCGCAGGCCGCTGCGCGCGGCCCAGGCGCCGAGCAAGGCAGTGGCCAGGGCCGACAGCCCGACCGTGAGCCAGATCAGGCGCTGCATGCCTTGAAGGAAGTGCTGGTGATGGGTGATGTCGAGAAACAGCGTCAGCCGCGCAGCGGTGTGGTTGTCTGGCGCTGCGGCCAGGCTGCGGTAATCGACGCCGTCTGCGTGCAGGGTTGTCAGCGCGGATGCCGGCGGTGTACCAGGCAGGCCGTCGCGGCTGGCGAACCAGTTCGCACCGTCCGGGCCATCAATGCGCAGTGCCAGGTCAGCCTGGTGGCTCAGTTCGTTGCGCAGGGCTGGCAAGCGGGCTTGCAGTTGCTCGGGGCTCTTCAGGCCGGCGAGCTGGCTGCGAAACAGAGAAAGGCGCGACTCCAGCAGTTGCTGGTCCAATTCGACGAAATGCTGCTCGCTGGCACGGTTGAACAGCAGCCCCGCGCCCAGCGACACGGCGGCGGTACAGGCGGCAAACAACAGGGCCAGGCGCGTGCCGAGGGAAAGCCTGCGCATCAGTCGTGGCGCTCTTCGAGCACGTAGCCCATGCCGCGCACGGTGTGGATCAGCTTGTTCGGATGCGGGTCGTCGATCTTCAGGCGCAGGCGACGCACCGCCACTTCGATGACGTTGGTGTCGCTGTCGAAGTTCATGTCCCACACTTGCGAAGCAATCAGCGATTTGGGCAGTACCTCGCCCTGGCGGCGCAGCAGCAGTTCGAGCAGGGCGAACTCCTTGGCGGTCAGGTCGATGCGCGTGCCGGCCCGTTCGGCGCGGCGGCGGATCAGGTCCAGGCGCAGGTCGGCCAGGGTCAAGGTGGTGTCCTGGTTGGGGCTGGCACCGCGGCGCAGCAGGCTGCGCACCCGGGCCAGCAGCTCGGAGAAGGCGAACGGCTTGACCAGGTAATCATCGGCCCCCAGTTCCAGGCCGTGCACGCGGTCCTCGACGGCGTCGCGGGCGGTGAGGAACAGCACCGGAGTGTCCAGCCCGGCAGTGCGCACGGCCTGCAGGATCTGCCAGCCGTCACGCCCGGGCAGCATCACGTCGAGGATCAGCAAGTCGTGGTCGCCGGTCAGGGCCAGGAACTGGCCGGTTTCGCCGTCGCTGGCCAGCTCGGTGGCGAAGCCGGCTTCGCTCAGGCCCTGGCTGAGGTACTGGCCGGTGCGGGCCTGGTCTTCGACGATCAGCAGTTTCATGCTCAATCCACAATCAGAGGGTTGACGCGGTTCCCTGTAGGAGCGGGTTTACCCGCGAATGCGTCGGTGCGTTCACTAGAGCATTCGCGGGTAAACCCGCTCCCACAGGGATGATGGGATGGCTGAAATGATACGTGACTAACTCGAGCCTCGCCCAAGCTGACAAAGTTGTAATCTTCCTGTCAGCCAAGCGCCAGCCGCACCTTCCTAGAGTGGTCTCATCCCGCTGTGATCTTCGGAGTCATCATGAAACACCTGTTCATCACCGCCGCCCTGGCCCTGGTCAGCCTGCCCACCCTGGCAGGCGAAGCGAAAACCTTCGCATTTGGCGAGCCGGCCCCGGCTGCCAAGGCCAGCCGCACCGTCGAAGTGGTGCTCAAAGACATCGCCTTCGAGCCCACCAGCCTGCACGTAAAGGCGGGCGAGACCGTGCGCTTCGTGGTCATCAACGAAGGCAAGCTGCCCCATGAGTTCAACCTGGGTGACAAGGCCATGCATGCCGAGCACCAGAAAGAGATGATCGCCATGCAGGGCAAGATGTACAACGCCGCCATGCAGCATGAGGGCATGGACCATTCGCAGATGGGCCATGCGCCTGCCAAACCGATGGACCACGGTGCCCATGGCCACGATGCCGGCAACACCGTGCTGGTACAGCCTGGCCAGCGCGCCGAGCTGACCTGGACCTTCCGCAAGTCGGCACCCATCGAGTTCGCCTGCAATGTACCGGGGCACTACCAGGCCGGTATGGTCGGGGTGCTGACCATCGAGTAACCGGGCCTGCAAGGCGGGGTGCAAAACCGGTAGACTAGGGGCAATTTCGAACCTTCAGGTCAGTTTCCATGCATCCCGCCGCCGAACATTCCCCGCTGGGCAAGTCCAGCGAATACATTGCCACCTACACGCCTTCGCTGTTGTTCCCGATACCGCGCACGGCCAAGTGGGCGGAGCTGGGTGTGACCGCCCAGACCCTGCCATGGCAGGGCGTGGACTTCTGGAATTGCTTCGAACTGTCGTGGCTGCTGCCTTCGGGCAAGCCGGTCGTGGCTATCGGTGAATTCGCCATTGCGGCCGATTCGCCGAACATCATCGAATCGAAGTCGTTCAAGCTCTACCTCAACTCGTTGAACCAGACCGTGTTCGCCTCGATCGGCGAGCTGCAGGCATGCCTGGTGAAAGACCTGTCGGCCGCGGCTGGCAAGCCGGTGGGTGTGCAGGTGCGTACCCTGGCGGAAGTAGAGGCGCAGGGCGTGGTTGCCTTGCCTGGGCAGTGCATTGATGCGCTGGACGTGGCGATCGACAACTACGAGCAGCCGCAACCGGAACTGCTGAGCTGCGACCCAGAGCGTATTGTCGAAGAGACCGTGCACAGCCACCTGCTCAAATCCAACTGCCCGGTGACCGGCCAGCCGGACTGGGGCAGCGTGGTGGTGGAGTACAAGGGCAGGGCGCTGGACCATGCCAGCCTGCTGACTTACCTGATCAGCTTCCGCCAGCATGCCGACTTCCATGAGCAGTGCGTGGAGCGGATCTACCTGGACTTGAAGAACCTGCTGCAGCCTGAGCACCTGACCGTGTATGCGCGCTATGTGCGTCGCGGCGGGCTGGACATCAACCCGTACCGCAGTACCGGCGCGATCAGCCCGGCGAACCTGCGACTGATTCGGCAATAATTTCTGTGCAGTTGGGGCCGCAAAGCGGCCCCGGCTGTTTCATATCCCCATGCTGTGCAGCGAGTTGGCAATGCTGCGCAAAGTGGCGGTCAAATCCGGGTGGTCGGCTTCGAAACGTTCGATCGCCAGGTTCACCCCGTCGACCACGTTGTTGTCCGGTGTGGCTTCCTCGAGCTTCAACTGCGCTTCGATCTGCCTGGCCTCTTCATGCAGTGCGGCCAGTTCTTCATCCGAAAGCGGTACGTTGCGGTCCAGTTGCTCGCGCAGGCTGTTCAAGCGCTCTTGCAATTCGCGGGCAGGCATTGGCTGTTCTCCATCAATGGCTTGGCAAAGGCATGGACCTCAGCGAAGCGGCAAAGGTTCTCGCCTGTCTCTAGCGTAATCCACTCGCTGGTGCTTTGCATGATCCGCATCAATGGGGCTGTATCAGGGTTTTTCGCCCTTGCTGCAGCGCAGGGCGATGTCCGCAAGGCAGGTGTCCAGCTCTTCGAGGTGGTCGATCACTGAATGTACACCCAGGCTGAACAGGGCCAGTGTGGCTTTGCCACGGGCCAGGTCCTGCTCTTGCTGGGTCATGGCCTGCCATTGCGCAGAGCTGAGGTTGCACGAGGGGCTGCAGCCAGCCAGGCCCACCGTCCACAGGCCGGCATTGAGGCCTGATTGCAACAGTTTCGGCTCACCGCTGACCAGCACGCAACCTTCCAGCCGTTCGCTGTCCAGGCTCATCAGCGCCTGCCAGCATGCGTTCGGCGCCGGCCAGCGCACGCCGTTGACCGAGTGCCCCGGCAGCCAGTCCGGCAGCACGCTGGCCAGGCGCCTGCTCTGCAGGCTGCTCAGGTCGTCCAGCCAGATGCACGGCACCTGCGCGTGGCGCAGGCCGGCCAGCGTATCCAGGGCGCCAGGGGCGGGCAGGGGGCTGCCGTCGGTGGCCTGGACCAGGCAACCGCGCAGGCCGAACAGCACAGCGGTAATGGCAGGTGCAGCGAGCATGGTAACGTCCCTGAAATAGTCCGCAGACTATTGGACGATTGTTACCGTGCTGTGACGAGCAACAGTTGTTCACAAATTATTGAGTAAAAATGTGTAAAGCTGATTATCAGCGTGCAAGCCTCTATAATGCCGCCGTACAGCAGCGCATCCGTTGCGCTTGCGGCCGAGAAATTCGATGGAGAAACATCTATGCGTAGGATCGGTGCCGGTGTGATCGAACGAGTCACCCAGGCCTTTGTCTGCGCCAGCCTGCTGCTGGCGCCCGTGGCAGCCACCCATGCCGCCACCGAGGAGGATCCTTGGGAAGCGGTCAACCGTCCGATCTTCCGTTTCAACGATACGATCGACACCTATGGTCTGAAGCCATTGGCCAAGGGCTATCAGTGGGTTACTCCGCAGTTCTTGCAGGATGGCATCCACAATATGTTCAACAACGTCGGCGATGTGACCAACCTTGCCAATAACGTGCTGCAGCTCAAACCCCATGCGGCAGGCGTGGATACTGCGCGGTTGATCGTCAACACCGTGTTCGGCCTTGGCGGCTTCTTCGATGTCGGCACCAAGATGGGCCTGCAGCGCAACGACGAAGACTTCGGCCAGACCCTCGGCCACTGGGGCGTACCAAGCGGTCCGTACGTCGTGATCCCGCTGCTCGGCCCAAGTACTGTGCGTGACGGCCTGGCCAAGTACCCGGACAGCTACACCGAACCCTACCGCTACATCAACGATGTGCCGGTGCGTAACTCGATCTTCGCCCTGAACGTGGTCGACACACGGGCCAGCCTGTTGCCGGCCGAGAAGCTGATTCAGGGTGACAAGTACATCTTCATCCGCAATGCCTACCTGCAGAACCGCGAGTTCAAGGTGAATGACGGCGAAGTCGAAGACGACTTCTGATCGTTGCAGGCAAAAAAAACGGCGACCTTAGGGTCGCCGTTTTTGTAACAGCTCAATGCATGGCCAGGATACGCAGGCCCAACTTCTGCTGCCCGGCGGGCTGGTCGGCGATCCACACCACCTCGGTACTGGCATGCAGGCCCCTGAGTGCCGGGTGATCAGAGTCGATCCGCACCTCCAGGTGGTCACCGACCTTGAATTGCTGCGGCGCCTGCACCTGCATGCCGCCGCTGGAAAGGTCCAGGCACACCGCGGCGATCACCTGCCCCTCATGCAGCAGGCTGACCTCGGTGTCGATGCGCATGCGGATGAAATCGCGTTTCTCGCTGTGATTGGAGGGCGTCTGAGGCATGCTGCATCCTTCCCAATAGGTTGTACTGGTTGGCATTTTTATAACTCTCGGTGATTTGCCCTGTAAAGAGCAGCGAACTCGACCGACGTATGCTTGAAACGCCTGGCGGATGGGAGTACCGTCTGCGCCTTACGAGTTGCCTCTGCCGGTTGCCTGGCCCGAGTTATTGGCCTACAACTCAAGTAGAGCGTTACCACAGAGTATTCCAGCAGTTGGATGTCAGCCTTGCAGACGCCCCTGCACCACCCCAAATCGGCGCCGTTCGCCCACATGCAGAAAATCAGTGCAACGCTGCTGATCATCGATGATGACGACGTGGTCCGTGCGAGCCTCGCCGCCTATCTGGAAGACAGTGGCTTCAGCGTCCTCCAGGCCAGTAATGGCCAGCAGGGGCTCCAGGTCTTCGAAGAACACCAGCCCGACCTCGTGATCTGCGATCTGCGCATGCCGCAGATGGGCGGCCTCGAACTGATCCGCCAGATCAGTGAGCGCGCGCCGCAGTTGCCAGTGATCGTGGTGTCCGGTGCCGGCGTGATGAGCGATGCGGTCGAGGCCTTGCGCCTGGGTGCCGCTGATTACCTGATCAAGCCTCTGGAAGACTTGGCCGTACTTGAACACTCTGTGCGTCGGGCGCTCGACCGCTCGCGCCTGGTGCTGGAAAACCAGCGTTACCGCGACAAGCTGGAAGCGGCCAACCGCGAACTGGAGGCCAGCCTGCACTTGCTGCAGGAGGATCAGACCGCTGGTCGCCAGGTGCAGATGAACATGCTGCCGGAAAGCCCGTGGAAGCTCGGTGAGTTCACCTTCGAGCACCAGATCATCCCCTCGCTGTACCTGTCGGGCGACTTTGCCGACTACTTCCGTGTGGATGAGCGGCGCATTGCCTTCTATCTGGCTGATGTCTCTGGGCACGGCGCGTCTTCGGCGTTCGTCACGGTGTTGCTGAAGTTCATGACCACGCGGCTGTTGTTCGAATTCAAGCGCAGCAGCAAGTTGCGTGAATTCAAGCCTTCGGAAGTGCTCAGCCACATCAACCGCGGGCTGATCAACTGCAAGCTGGGCAAGCACGTGACCATGGTGGGTGGCGTGATCGACGAAGAAACCGGCCTGCTGACGTACGCCGTGGGCGGCCATCTGCCGCTGCCGGTGCTGTATACCCCAGGCGAGGCCCGCTACCTTGAGGGCCGGGGCCTGCCGGTGGGGTTGTTCGACGAAGCGAGCTACCAGGACCTGGTGATCGAGCTGCCGCCGCAGTTCAGCCTGAGCCTGATGTCCGATGGCATTCTGGACCTTTTGCCGGGGCACACGCTCAAAGATAAAGAAGCTGCCTTGCCGGATATCGTCAAGGCGGCGGGTGGTAGCCTGGATGGGCTGCGCCAACGATTCGGATTGGCTACGCTTGGGGAGATGCCGGATGATATCGCCCTATTGGTGTTGAGCAGGAACCTTCAATGAGTACCGGTAGAATCCAGTTCGCCGAGCAGAGCGGTACCTTTGTACTGAAATTCGTCGGTGAAGTGCGCTTGACCCTGTGTTCGGCACTGGATGCGACGATCGAGAAGATTTTCACCGCGCTGAACTTCTCGACCATTGTCATCGACCTGACTGAAACCGAAAGCATCGACAGCACCACCCTGGGCCTGCTGGCCAAGCTGTCGATCCTGTCGCGGCAGAAGGTGGGCCTGTTGCCGACCGTGGTCACCACCAACCCGGATATTTCGCGCCTGCTGCAATCCATGGGCTTTGACCAGGTGTTCAACATCGTCGACCGCCCGGTACCACGCCCTGAGTGCCTGACTGACCTGCCATCGCAGGATCAGAACGAGGATGTGGTGCGCTCCAAGGTGCTGGAGGCGCACAAGATTCTCATGGGGCTGAACGACTCCAACCGCGAAGCCTTCCATGACCTGGTGAATGCGCTGGAGCGGACCTGACCCTCAGCCTGTTCCGGCCTCTTCGCGGCTAAAGCCGCTCCTACAGGCCCACCATTCCTGTAGGAGCGGCTTTAGCCGCGAAGAGGCCAGCAAGGCCTCCACCACTCACAAGGCCTGTCACCCTCGCTGGGCAAACTCAGTCGCTTCACCGCCATCCGCACTCAGTTGAAGCACGCGCGCCGGCCGCCCCTGTTCATCGAAGAACACCTGCCCCAATCCCGCCCCATTCCAGAGCCGCTCCCCAGCCCTGCTGCGGCTGGGCGTACGTGGTACTACCTCCATCTGCCTGCGCTTGGTAAACCAGTTCAGCGGTGAGCGTGGTGAGTACAGCCAGCGGTTGAGCCGGTCCAGCACGTCCAGCAGGCGCCGTGGGAACTCGTTCTTGATGCCGCTGCTGGTCACCTGCCAGAGGTGCGGGCTACGCTGGCGATGGCGGATCAGCACCTCGTAGACGAACGAATAGTGCACATCACCCGACAGGACCACGTAATGCCCCGGCGTGCGCGAATGGCGGAAGATGTTCAGGATGACCTGGGCCGCGCCACGGTGGGCCATCCAGTTCTCGGCATCCACCAGCAATGGGTAACCCAGCCAGCTGAACACCTTCTGCACGCTCTCGATCAGCTTGACGCCGAAGATCGGTGCCGGTGAAACGATGATTGCCGAAGGGTGGTCCAGCAGCGCCTGCTGCAGCTCGCACAGCGCTTCCCAGTCGAGCAGGCCAGACGGCTTGCCCAGGTCACGTTCGCTGCGCCAGCGGCGCGTGCGGGTGTCCAGCACCAGCAGCGGTGGCTCGCTGGGCAGGCTGTACTGCCAGCCCTGGAAGCGCAGCAGCTCGTCAATCAGCGGGTCCTGCTGCCGGGGCAGTGCCCGGCACTGCCCGACCAGTCCGTTGCAGGTATCCGGGTCATTGCCCCAGGCCTGGCACAGCAGGTAGCCGAGCAGCGCATTGCCGATGATCCGCCGCGAGAACGGGTGGCCGTAGGCGGTTTGCTCCCACTGCGCCGAGAGGTTCCAGTCGTCGGTGATGTCGTGGTCGTCGAAGATCATCAGGCAGGGCAGGTGGGCCATTACCCGCGCCACTTGGCCCAGGTTGGCAGCGAAGGCCTCGATCAGCGGCAGTTCCTCGTGGTAGCGCTGCTGGTGCTGAGGGTTCAGGCCTGCGGGCATGTGCAGGTCAATCATGCGCCAGGGCTGCGGCGACCACACCAGCAGGTACATGGCCATGACTTCGGCGAAGGTCACCAAGTGGTTGTCGGCATTGCTGGAAGAGAAGATCGGCTTGCGCTTGCCGCCGAAGAAGCGCTCACGCAGGGTTTCGTTGCCTGCCTGGGCAGGCAGCAGGTCGGCGCGATGGTAGTAGCTGGCTGGATGGCGGTAGAGCGCCTGGCTGTCGCTGACCACCGCGCCGTCCAGTGCTTCGTCGAACAGCCCCAGGCGCTCGATCAGCGAATGAATGGCGCGCAGCATCGGGCCGGCGACGTCATCGGCGTAAACCTGATCGCCCGTCATCAACAGGGCGGCGGGGCGTTCCTGCGGGTGCTGGCAGGCCAGCAGCAGGCGGTCGGCGCAGAGCAGGCCATCGGCGGCCGGGTGATGGGGTTTGCGGCAGGACCCATGCAGCAGGTGGTCAAGGCTCTCGCGCAGCACCAGGCTGGGGCGTTGGCTGCCGGGGTAAAGCAGGTGCGGGGCCCAGTCGGCAATGCCCTGGCCATTGATCAGCAGGTCGTATTCGACGGCGACGTTGCGCGGCAGGGGCTCGGCGAAGTGGATGTCCAGCAGGTGGATGAAGGCGTGCTGGCCAACTGCAACGATCTGGCAATCGACTTTGGCGGTGCCGTCGACGTTGAATTCGGGTTGCAGAGGTTGGCTGCCGACCAGCCAGATGGCCAGCCTTTGCGGTTCGAGGCGGCGCAGTACGGGGCCTGCGAGTACGAGGGGCAGTGGGGATGAGGTCATTTTGCCTTTGGAGTCAGAACGCGTTCACAGCCCGCAGAAACACAACGGGCGGAAAATGCTGAACATTTCCCGCCCGCCTGGCAAACCTTAGATGTATCAGGCTTTTTCAGCCATCAACTTCTCGAGTTTTTCCTGATCCCGGGCGAACTGGCGAATACCTTCAGCCAGCTTCTCGGTGCCCATGGCATCCTCGTTCATCGCCCAGCGGAACTGGCTTTCGTTCAGCACCTGCTTGGCCTCGCCGACATTGCCTGGTTTCAGGATGCGTGGCAGTTCGCCCTGGTCGCTGCCGAGTTTGTCCAGCAGGTCCGGGCTGATGGTCAGGCGATCGCAGCCAGCCAGTTGTTCGATCTGGCCGAGATTGCGGAAGCTGGCGCCCATGACCACTGTGTCGTAGCCATTGGCCTTGTAATAGTTGTAGATACGCGTGACCGACTGCACGCCCGGGTCCTCGGCGCCGACGTATTCCTGGCCGGTACTCTTCTTGTACCAGTCGTAGATGCGGCCCACGAACGGCGAAATCAGGAACACCCCGGCATCGGCGCAAGCCTGGGCCTGGGCGAAGGAGAACAGCAAGGTCAGATTGGTCTGGATGCCTTCTTTTTCCAGCTTCTCGGCGGCGCGGATGCCTTCCCAGGTGGAGGCCAGCTTGATCAGCACGCGGTCTTTCGATACCCCTGCGTCTTCGTACAGGGCAATCAGCTGGCGCGCCTTGTTCAGCAGGGCCGGCTCATCGAACGACAGGCGCGCGTCCACCTCAGTGGAGATGCGCCCCGGGATGACCTTGAGAATGCCCGCGCCCACAGCCACGGCGAACTTGTCGCAGGCCAGGTCGACATTGCCCTTGGCATCGGCCTTCACCTGCTTGAGCAGCTCGGCATAGCCCGGGATGGCGGCAGCCTTGAGCAGCAGCGACGGGTTGGTAGTGGCATCGACCGGCTTGAGGCGGGTGATGGCATCCAGGTCCCCGGTGTCGGCGACCACGGTGGTGAACTGCTTGAGTTGTTCCAGCTTGGAGGTCATGGCGTGCTCTGTCCTGTGCATTTACTCGACATTACCCGAGCCCAGACGGGCGCTCAAGAGGCCTGTGGGGCAGGGTGGAATTGCCGAAGGTGATGATTCGAGTCAGCAGCTGGCGCGAGGTTCCCTGGGGTTCATCTTGAGGGTGTTAGCGCCTATCAGATCGAGCGCCGCCCGCGCGGCGCATCGCGGATAAATCCGCTCCTGCATCTGTTGCAACGTGCCGAACCTGTTACGCCATGGTCGTCCGCCTTGGCGCATGTCTTGAGCCGTGCAAATCGGCTGACAACCATGGCCTGACAGGCATGGCCACGTTGCAACAGATGTAGGAGCGGATTTATCCGCGATGCGCCGCGCGGGCGGCGCTCGACCTCACAGGCGCTGAAATGCTCCGGCAGCCCTATCCCTTTCCGAACCTCACCGCCCCTGCATCAACTCCGCCGCCTGATCGAACACCTTCAACGGCTCCGCCGCCTTGTGAATATCCGCCGACAGCAACTGCCGGAACCGCCGCGCCCCCGGGAAGCCTTGCCCCAGCCCCAGGATATGCCGGGTGATGTGATGCATCGCGCCCCCGCTTTCCATATGCGCCACGATATAAGGCCGCAACTGCTCCAGCGCCTCACTGCGGCTCACCACAGCTGCCTCGCTGCCAAACAATTGCTGGTCCACCTCGGCCAGCAGATAAGGGTTGTGGTATGCCTCACGCCCCAGCATCACGCCATCGAAGGTCGCAAGATGCGTCTGGCACTCCGCCAGGGTCTTGATCCCGCCATTGAGCACGATCTCCAGGTCCGGGAAGTCCGCCTTCAACTGCGCGGCCACGTCGTAGCGCAGCGGTGGGATCTCACGGTTTTCCTTAGGCGACAGCCCCTCGAGAATCGCGATTCGCGCATGCACGGTAAAACTGCGGCAACCGGCCTCACGCACCTGGCCGACGAAATCGCACAGCTCGGCATAGCTGTCGCGGCCATTGATGCCGATACGGTGCTTCACCGTCACCGGCGTGGCTACCGCATCCTGCATGGCCTTCACGCAATCGGCCACCAGTGCCGGGTGGCCCATCAGGCAGGCGCCGATCATGTTGTTCTGCACCCGGTCGCTCGGGCAGCCGACGTTGAGGTTGACCTCGTCGTAGCCCGCTTCCTCGGCCAGCTTGGCACAGGCGGCCAGGTCTGCCGGCACGCTGCCGCCCAGCTGCAGGGCCAGCGGGTGCTCGGAGACGTCGTGGCGCAGGAAACGGTGGGCGTCGTTGTGGAGGAGGGCGCCGGTGGTGACCATTTCGGTGTAGAGCAGGGTTTGCTTGGAGAGCAGGCGCAGGAAGAACCGACAGTGGCGGTCCGTCCAATCCATCATCGGCGCAACGCTGAAGCGGCGGGAGGGCTCAGGGCGCATGATTTCCGGCTTTGAGCCTGATTTTGCAGTCATTTCGTTCAACGTGTTCAGTACCGATTTTCGGAGGGTGGGGCGTTGTTACCACGCGCTTGGTGCAATGTACCAAGCCAATCAGGACGTGTACCAATTAACATGGTAACGATCAGACCCCGCAAGAAGGCCGACGGCACCATCAGCTACACAGCTCAGATCTGCATCAACCGCGACAAGGTGACAGTTTACCAAGAGAGCCAGACGTTCGCCCGCAAACAGGCGGCTGTGGCTTGGGCGAAGCGACGAGAAACTGAGCTGGCGGAGCCTGGTGCAATCGAGCGGGCGAGCCGGGTAGGGCATACGGTAAAGCAGACGCGCAGGGGGTTCTATCCGATGAAACGCGCGATATCTTGGGTGGCGCCTGCGCTTGGTGGGTAAGCTTATGCCGCACTGGGGCGAGCGGCGTCGGCAGCTGGATTTGGGAGCCAGTCTCGGCAGCTAGCTGGGAACGATCATGGAATGCAAAGCATCGCCGCCCCGCATCGGCTCTTCTAGTGCACGGATTCCTTTTATGGCGAGATCATTCCGTCCTATCAACATTCCGCCAGTGCAGGAGTAGGACTGGAAGAATCACGGCAAAGGAGACGAGGCCAAACATCAGGCCATGTCCAACCACAATTGTCTCGATGTTCACCGGCTGACCTGGTTGGACCATCTTGTACAGGTCACGAGCATATGCTTGTGTCAAAAACGCCAGCGAAACCAGCACCCAGCCGCGGAACAGGATTCGCTGAAGTCGTTTTACCTCTCGGGTTTCCAACTTGATGTAAGCCATCAAAAGGCCGAGTAAGGCCACGATCAGCCCTAGGTACGAGATGATTTTCATATCCATTGCATTACTCCGATTGGGGAAGCAACAGCTTATGGCTGCAATTGTTTTGCCTCAACTCAAAACACCCCCTCCGAAATCACCTTTGCCGCCCAGTGTTGTGACGGTGGGTTGCGTGAAGCCACCAGCACCGGAGGCGTGGTACATGGAGCCATACGCGCCCAACTTGACCGAGCGCATGCTCAACGAATTGTTGCCATCACCAACTACGGCGACCGGGGACTGATTGCGCTGCAGGCCTGTCAGGCCTACGTCCGCGAAGTCACCAAGTAGTAAAGAGGCGAGCCGGGCGGATGCGTCAACATCCAGCCCGGCCCACCGAACCCGCAGACCCTTCCTGCAAGTCCAGCCGTGGCCTCTGCCTTGTGCACAAAGCGCGGCGAGCCTAAAACCTGTTTATCCATGCAGTAAAGACTTGCATACCTATGACCTCTCCAATCATCCCCTGGATGGGTGGAAAACGCCGCCTGGCCGACCGCTTGATCCCCTCTTTCCCCCTCATGAATGCTATGTCGAAGTCTTCGCCGGCGGTGCCGCGTTGTTCTTCATGCGTCCCCAGCCCGCCCCAGTGGAGGTGCTGAATGATTTGAACGGTGACTTGGTCACCCTGTACCGCGTGGTGCAGAACCACCTGGAGGAGTTCGTCCGTCAGTTCAAGTGGGCGCTCAGCTCTCGCCAGATCTTCGAGTGGCAGAAAATGACGCGCCCCGAGACCCTGACCGACATCCAGCGTGCTGCGCGGTTCTTCTACCTCCAGCAGCATGCCTTCGGTGGCAAGGTCACCGGGCAGACTTTCGGTACCGCCACGACCGGACCTGCCATCAACCTGCTGCGTATCGAGGAAAACCTGTCTGCTGCGTGGCAGCGCCTCGCTGGCACCTACGTCGAAAACCTGTCCTGGCTCGCCTGCGCCGAGCGCTACGATCGAGCGCACACATTCTTCTACATGGACCCGCCGTACTGGCAGACCGCCGGCTATGGCGTCGACTTCCCCTTCGAGGAGTACGAGCGCATGGCCGGCTTCATGCGTCGGTGCAAGGGCAAGGTGATGGTCAGCATAAACGACCACCCTGACATTCGGCGCGCCTTCGACGGCTTCCACTTCGAGTGCCTAGATATCAGCTACAGGAATATGAACCAGCGGCAAAGCAGGGCGGAGGTGACTGGCGAACTGGCAATAATGAATTGGCAGCCTATAGGACTGGGTCAGCTTTTCTGATGTCATTACAGGCATCCACCAAAACACAGCAATATGTTGTTAATCAATCGCAAGACTTCTAGGGTGATGGCAAGTAAGTAGAGCATCATGCGTATCTCCTTTTAGTGAGCCGATAGAAAGCGTTACTACCACAAGGTTGTAGCGCTTTTTTACATTGCTGTGTTTGATGAAGTTAATCATTGACCGGATATCTTGGTGCGTCAATAGGCTTATCATGTGTGAGGGAGTGCTAAATGCCGTTTCTGTCTCTGTAAGGCAGGCACGGCGCGGCCTGCAGCTTTAATTAAAAATAATCAGCTACCGCCTGATGCTCTCGGGTTGCCTCTCATAACAATGAATTTTGGATCGTACTCCAATAGTTTGGATAGTTCTCCAGAGTTATGGGTAGTGCTTTAGGAGTTCTGGATGATATGCGGAGTTTTGGGGGCGTGATGCGGTAAGAAGTAAGTGATCTCAAGATTCATTGTGGGCTTGAGTCGGGCAAACGATTGTTAGATTCGTTGAGGCGCGTCTTACGGAGGGAAGAGTTGTAGCTTCGGAGGATTGATGACTTACAGGAGGTCCGAAGCTTTCAGGCCATTTTGGCCTAGGGCGCAGCGGAAGGTTTTTGGATCGTACGATCCAAGAGGAGTATCTACGGTTGTGGATTGCACAATCCACGGCGGGCCATTTTAGGTCAAATGGTCATGCAAGATTTGGAAATCTATTAGGAAAGCGTAGTGGGGTCAAGCTCGGCTCGAATGGCGGCACTCCCTCTCGCCTGTCAGAAATTTCGCTGCCCGGGTTGACAGAACGAACGTTGCCGGATTTGCTGTGTATGCATACAGTTAGCATCGAACCACCCATCATTACCATCACTTTTTTAGGTACGCCAACCGGCGGTACCGAACCGCTATCGCTGTACTCATTCCACGTGCCGGCAGGCTTTCCGTCGCCTGCAGCAGACCATCTGGAAGGTCATATTTCGCTTGATGAGTTGTTCGACCTCCGCGCGCCCCATGTGTATCTGGTGAAAGTTGAGGGCGATAGCATGCAAGGCTCGGGCATCTACTCTGGTGACCTGGTCATCGTAGACAGAGGGCGTGAGGCAGAGCACGGCGACATCGTCATTGCAGCTGTTAACACTGAGCCCATTTGCAAGCGGCTTCACCGCCGTGACGGAGTGGTGATCCTCAAATCCGAAAACCCGGCGTACCCGCCGAGGTACATCATGGAGGGTGACGAGCTGGTCATCTGGGGTGTGGTGCGGTATAGCGTGCTCGACCATGCGCAGTGATCAGGTGTTCGCGCTGATCGACTGCAACTCGTTCTATGCGAGCTGTGAGCGTGTGTTCCGCCCGGATCTAGCTAAGACACCCATCGTGGTGCTGAGCAATAACGACGGCTGCGTGATCGCACGCTCATACGATGCCAAGCCGTACGTGAAGATGGGCGAGCCTTACATCCAGGCGAAAGAGAAAATTCGCCAGCATGGCATCGTGGCGTTCTCGTCGAACTATGCGCTGTATGGCGATATGAGCGAGCGCGTCATGTCCCTGATCGAGTCGATGGTGCCGGCGGCCGAGGTCTATTCGATCGATGAGTGTTTCGCCGATCTCACAGGCGTTACGGGCAGCCTTACCCAGTTCGGCCGGGACGTGGGCGCCAGGTTGCTGCGTTGCACCGGAATCCCCGTCGGTGTAGGCATCGCCCGTACCAAGACTCTGGCGAAGCTCGCCAACCACACCGCGAAGCGCTTGCAGGCGCAGACAGGTGGGGTTGTCGATATTACCGACGACTTCAAGCGCGACTGGGTGCTTCGTAACACTGATGTGAAAGAGGTGTGGGGCATCGGCCGACGGATGACAGTGCATCTGGAGTCCATGAGCATCCACACGGCAATGGATCTCGCCAAGGTAGATCCGAGGATGTTGCGCGACAAGTTCAGTGTGGTGGTGGAGAAAACGGCGCGTGAACTCGCCGGCACTCCTTGCCTTCAACTGGATGAGGCTGACCCACCAAAGCAAGAGATATGTTGCAGCCGGATGTTTGGCAAGCGCCTGACGGAGCTGACTCCGATTAAACAGGCAGTGGCCGCTTATACGGGGAGGGCAGCCGAGAAGCTGCGTGCCCAAAGTTCGGTGTGCAAGCGCATGCGAGTATCGATCCGCACCGGTATGTTCAATCCCAATGAACTGCACTTCGCCAATGGTGCCTTGGTCGACCTGCCATATCCCACCAACGACACCTTGCTGTTGACCAGGGCGGCAACTGAGGCTGTGGAGCGTGTCTACCAGGCTGGCTACCGCTACAGTAAGGCCGAGGCGTTGCTGCTCGATCTGCGGCAGCCTGGCGAGTTCACCGATGATCTGTTCGCGGTAACGCAGCCACTGGCTAGTGGCCGGCTGATGTCAGCGCTCGACAAGATCAATGACCGGTATGGCAGGGGAACGGTGCGGGCCGGGAGCGACCCCCGCACCCCCGAATGGAGGATGTGCCGGGAGATGATGAGTCAATCTTATACGACTCGGCTCGACCAGTTATGGACTGTCCCTGCGCGTTAGGCTGGTTCATCATTACTGTTTCATGCCTTTGCCGAACCTCTAGGTGGTAGTCCAAGGCAGTTAAAACTGGTACGTATTGATTATGTCCATATTTAAGTTTCTGATCTCGTAATGCCATTTAAAACTCCACTTCCAATCATTGGGTCTAGGAGAACAATCGTTGCAGTTTTTGCAGTGTTGATTTTCAAAGCTATGTGCAGGGGAAGAATGAATGCCCAAATACAGATCTTTGATGCTCCCCCCGGTGGCCATCGCGTACTTATGCTTCATGCATATAAGCAGCGTCATTCCTCCAGCAGAATGCATTTGCAGCGACTGAGCGACTATTCCGCCTGGTCTATAGTCTACGAATAAATGTTCGCATGATTTCATTATCTCGGAGGGGTCATAGTTGGCCAGTGCCAGAGATACGACGTCTCCCAGTTCGTTATTCGGGTCGTCAGGATCCATTCCAAGGTTTTTAGCCATGTCAATAAAGAATTTTTTTTGCTCGTCGATGCTCGCATCAAGAAAGGAAGTAGGATTGAGGAATTTTTTGCATTCCTCTTCAATGCGTTCTAGAGTGGGGGATAATTCAGGAAGATTTTTTATTATGAAAGCTTTGGCTTCGGGTTTGGTTTGACTGTTTTTTGGGTCTGACGCTATGAGGCGGTATATACATTGTATGTAATAAGTGTTGTTTGTAAATACACAGTAATGAAGTACTAGTGATGAAAGGCTTTGATGCCAGTGTTCAATGAATTCAATTGACTCAGTGGTGCCTCTTGCCTGATGTATTTGCCGGAAAACCAATATAGAGGGTGATATCTCAATGAATAGATCAGCAAGTATATGATACTGGCTGCTATTAAAAAGTCTGTTGCAAAGGTCGACCAGTTTTTGCAAGGCGAAACAGCAAGCTCTATAAGCTTGTTGTGTCTGTCCATCGAAGATCAAGTGCTCTAATGATGAGTCGTTAAAATGATTCGTTGCATGATGTGCAAAAAACAATGCATCCATGCTAATTTTAAACTGGGTGCGACGCGCTTTCCCTAAGGCGATTAGTCTGAGTGGTTTTGACCGGTCGAGCCGAGCCAAGTAAATAAGATTGTGACAGATTCGAAAAAGGCTATCAAAGTAATCTTGCTGGTTTCGTGTGTTAGGGGCAATCTGAAATGCTTGCCAGTAGTACAGGGTGGCGAGAAAACGATCTTCTGAAGGTACTACAGGAGATGCAGATAGCGTTTCAGCTTTATCATAGAGAGAACTGTAATCCTTTGCGTGGAACAAGTTGTCAAGTTGCTGGTGGTACGCCTTGTAAAGAGCGTCACCAATTACATGTATTTTGTGGTCGAGCTCTGTTGAGGTCATGCTAGGATACTGAGCGATGGACGCTTTTATCCCAAGAATGCTAAGGTGATCCCAGCACAAGTTAACAGATTTCAGAAGGCTGTCTGCTAATGATGGTGAACCTCTCGATAGTGTATTTTTCGTCGGAAGGTGAACCTGGATGTAACTTTGATCTGTTGCGTTGAGTACTTTGCTCTTGAGTTCTTCGTCGATAGTTAAGGCCTTCCAGAATATTTTCTGGGTGGATACCTCTACGACAACTAGTATCACTGGGATTTTAAAATTGTGGTAATATTTCAGTCGTTCTGTTGTTAGGGTAAATGATAGAATTTGATTGTTATTGATGTAAGTGGAGAACTCTTCCCCCTTTATCTGGACTTTAAAGATGCTTTCTTTACCAAGTGCCTTCCCGTTGCTGTCTTTTAATTCGATTTCCCCGTCAATGCCAAAATCGTTTTGATCCTCTTGGCTACGGTAGATCCAAGCACTTGGTAAGTTGTATGCGAAAATGCGCCCGGCTTCGGTGCCAATTTCACCTGCATTCATGCCAGATTCCTTCAAAGGTTTAATCGAAATTACGGTGCAGCACGCCAGTTCGTGCCAATCCACGCGTTGACGCATAACTGCACAGCGGCGCGCAAGTCCTCAGATCGCGACTTGAGCGCCTTTTATTGTCGCGCAAAGAAGTGTAGGTATTACAAGGTCTTATGGATTAAGGTTCGCGAAATATTCATTTGCCTTGTTGAAGAGGTCGGCTGTAAATTTGCCGCGCTTGAGAGAATCTGCTGTTGGAGTACCAGTGGATTTAATGATCTCCTGACAGGCAATGAAGTGCTCTATGTATGGTTTGTCTTCAGCGGTAAGCGATAAAATTATCTTGCTTGCATATTCTTCGGCGGCTTTTGAGGAAGGTGCCGGCATTTCAGTTTTTCCATGTACTACCCACTTATAGACTTGTATAATGTGCCATCGAAGCTTAATAAAATTTTGCGCTCCGTTTTTTCGACCATTTACCAGCGTATTGTACTTATAAAGAGCTAAAGCAGAAGCGTAATAGAGGGACTCATGATCATTGTCGCAGAATAGGTCCTTGCCGCTTGTTGAGAATATTTCTTTTACATATCTTGCTGAGTGGTGTGCTTGGTTCAGGATCATGGCGGCATAGCTGCGAGCTAGTTCCCGTACATCAAAAATTCGGGTGAACTGATAGCCAGCGTCTTTGTATTCATTTTCGCGACGCTCAAAGTAGATTCTGTTTTCTGGTGCAGCTTTGGCGTTTTTTGCGTCGAAATATTTCTGAACGAGTTTCGCTTTGCCCTTCAATCCATGGAAAGACTCTGTGTTCACCTCTGTCTGGTTGTTGGTGGCAGAAATTATATCTTCGGACACATCAGTGTTGGCGGATTCGATGAATTTTATGATTATGTTTACAGACTTGTCCAAAAGATGTCTGTTCATATATAGGGTGTTGCTTGTTTGGCATCCGTTTATTACTTGATAGTTTGTTAGGTTTATTTCTTTCGTGTTCGGGGTTAATGTGAGTTCGGGGGTAACGATGGTAATGCCGTTATTGAGGACCGAAAATAGATCTTTTTTATCTGGATCGTTAAGGGTGGCTTTGATTTTATTGTTTACCTGGTTGCCTTCGCCTAAGAACGAGCGAACGTTTTCTTCAAAGACTCGATGGTTTAAATTGCCGTCAGCATCGGATAGAACGTTTTTAACAAATTCTTCTGCACTTGCGATTCCGATATAGGATTGAGGTATATTGGGAATCTTAGGCATTCCGAAGTAATCGATGAGTTTCAAAGTTGCTTCGTTTTTTTCTGTTGCATTCGCATAGAGCTTAAGTAGTTCGGCTCGCCCTAATGGTGTGATGCTTACTTCGCCAAAGATGTCTTTTTCTTCAATTTTGATCTTTAATGCTTCAAAGGAGGCCTTTATCTCTCGCTCTTCTCTGTAATTCCCACTGGTGCAGTAGTATGCATGAAGATTGGGTAGGCGATTTTTTATTTTTTTCAAATTGCCGAATATTTCTTTGATTATTTTTAGTGAATTTGTGTTGAGCTTGCCTTGTGGATATTGTGGATTCAGGCTTATAAAGTCTTCTAGCCCTACGCTGAAATTATTGATATCTGCTTTTTTGAAAGCTTCTCCACTTTTGCATTGAGTGAAAATGATATCGGCGCTCAAGCTGGTTTTGTGAGTCTTGAAGATTTTCTGAACGTCATCTAGTGTTGTAATCAAGTCGCCATCAATAATGATGGATATCCCATCGATGGATGCGTCATCTTCATCGGTCGTTATGTCTTTCGGATTGAATCTGCCAAGGTAATGCTTTGAAGTAATGCAATAATTACAAAAATATTCGAATAACTTGGATTCAGGAGTTTTTTTAGGGTATTGGTATTCTTTTTTTAATTCTTCTATGTTTTTTTCGATAATGAGATGCATGGCTATCCATTGCGGTGGTTGTTGGCTTGGTGCCAGTATGCCACCACTACGTTAGCATTCGGTATAGGTCAGGGTAACGCTCAGCACCATGCCTTCGAAGCTGAGCTGGAGTGCAGGTGGCAAATGAGGTGCTACAAAAATGGTACGAAGAGGAAATTTTCTCGATAAAACCTAATAAAATCAGGATTTTAGAGTTTTATTCGCCCGATCCATCATCGGCGCAACGCTGAAGCGGCGGGACGGCTCAGGCCTTGTAGTACTTGGGTTCGTGGTCTGTTCTAGGGGCATTGTGGGCCAGGGCAACGATCGGAACATGGAAAAAGGCCGATGGCGCGGTCAGTGACCTCGCCAGATCGGCCTTCGGGAAAAGTTGCCCTAGTTTACCAAGAGTGACAGGCCTGTGCCTGCCCACTGCAAGGGTGGCGACCCAACGCCAGTTTTACCTCAGCCCCGCAGCCAACCCGCCCTGATCGGCACCGCCATCAGGCTGCGATAGCACCGTTGCACCAGGTGGGTGACAGGCAGGCCGATACGTTTCCAGACAGGCGAGAACCCTGCATACACCAAAAACGAAACGACCATCGCCCCCACCATGTCGAGCGGGAAGTGCACGCCCAGGAATACCCGCGCCCAGGCGACGCTCAACCCGGTCAGCAGAATGACCACCCCCCAGCCCGACAAACCATCCAGCAGCAAGGTCAAGCCAATGCAGCCGAATACGGTCATGTGGTCGCTTGGGAATGACGAATCGGGTGCGTGCAACATCCACGTGTGCCCCAAGCCCATCATGAATGGCCTTGGGTGTGGCCAGATTGCCCAGATGAGCTGGTTGGCGAGCAAGGCGATCACGGTAATCAAGGTCGCTTTCAGCATCAGCCTGCGCTCGCCAGGGCTGCCCCACAACCAGAAGCCCAGCAGCAGCACGGGAAGCAGGTAGATCAGGCCGGCAGCGATGCCGATGGCGAGCTGGATCATCCAGTGCGGTGTGTCATCGCCTGCGTTGATCAGCAGGAAAAGGGTGCGGTTGAGTGCTTCAAGTTCGCCCATGTTTTACGTCCCCGCAGTGGTTGCAAGCGCCCATAGCTTCATTAAAGCCGCTTGCTTTGTTTGCGTTCTAACTAAGGTATGAAGATTGTGTCATCAGGCAGGTGTGCGAGCGTGGGCAAGAAAAAGGCCGATGGCGTGGTCGGTGACCTCGCCTTCGGCCTTTGAACAGCCAAGTAGCCGATCGCTACTTCTGAACGTTGGCAGCCGTTTCCTGCGTGTGTTCCGACTTGTCCTGCGGCAGCAGGTCAAACTCATGCAGCCCGTCTTTGCGGTAGGGGTCACCGATCCAGCGAGGTGCTGCGGCAAACTGCGCGTTCACCAGGCTCTTGGCCGGTTCGTACTTGTCGTAACTCAACCCTGCCAGGTCCGACAGCGTATGAATCAGGTGCGAGCTGCTGTAGGAACGGTTGGCCATCGACTGCAGGTCCCGTGGGTGCTCGGCCTGCCAGCTGGGTGAAGTCCACAGCAGGAACGGCACGGTGTACATCGGCCGGGTGGGGGCGCCTTCGTTGCGGCCCAGGCGGTCGTGGTTGCCGGAGCTGTACACGTCTTCGCCGTGGTCGGACAGGTACAGCAGGAAGCCGTTGGGCGTGGTCGCCGAATACTGCTTGATCAGGCTCGACACCACGAAGTCGTTGTAGCGCACGGCGTTGTCGTAGAAGTTGTAGGTTTCTACCTGGTCATCGGTCAGCGCATCCGGCGCGCCTTTGCGATCGGTGAAGTGCTGATAGGCATTCGGGTAGCGGTAGCGGTAGTCCATGTGCGTGCCCAGCAAGTGGACAATGATGAACTTCTTCGGCGCCGGGTCCTTCAGGGCCTGTTCGAACGGTGGCAGCACCACTTCGTCGTACTGGCTGGCGTTCTGGTTGCGCTGGTTGTTCAGGTACACCTGCTCGTCCGTCTGCTGCGAGAAGGTGGTGAGCATGGTGTTGCGCTTGGTCATGGTCTGCTGGTTGGTGATCCAGAAGGTCTTGTAGCCCGCCTGTTTCATCAGGTTCATCAGCGACGGCTCGGTGAGGAAGCGGTCGGGGTGTTCTTCGTCGCCGAAGGTGAGAATCTGCTGCATCACCTCGATGGTGTAAGGGCGCGGGGTGACCACGTTCTGGAACACGGTCAGGCTCTTGTCGGCGGCGGCCAGGGCGTCGAGGTTTGGCGTGGTGTCGCGGTTGTAACCGTACAGGTGCATGTGCTCGCGGGTGGTCGACTCACCGAGCACCAATACCAAGGTGCGCGGGGCTTCGCCGCTGCTGTCCTGGAGGTTCTGCAGCGGGGGCAGGGCGGCGTTCTGGGCCAGCAGGTTCTGCATGTTGTTCAGCTGTTGCAGGTATTGGCGGTAGCCAACCACCAGTTGCCAAGGCACGGCAGGTTCCATGCGTTGCTGCACTTTCTCTGCCGCATCGGCGAAGTTGCGTTCCTGGGTGACCATCTGCTTGTAGAACGGCAGCACCAGGTTGGCGAACAGCAACAGTACCGCCACCGGGACTCGGCTGCGCAGGCTCAGGGTGACCGGGCGGACGCGCGTCCACAGCAGTACCGCACCCACGGTGTAGGCCACCAGGCCGAGCATCAGGCCAATGCTGAAGTACTGGCTGAAGTATTCGCCCGCTTCGGCGGTGTTCGACTCGAACATCACGAAGATGACGCTTTGCGAGAACTCCTGATGGTAGATGCCGAAGTAGCTCAAACCCACCAGCGAGGCAGCCCACAACATTACGCCGATGACGGCGGCGAGGGTGCGGGTGAGGCGTGGCAGCAGCAGAACCGGGACCAACCACAGGGTGCTGAGGAACAGCGCGTCACGGAAGCCCGCAAAACCGGTGGTGCCACTGAACAGCAGAAGCGCCTGGGTGACGCCGGAGAAATACCAGAAGAACAGCAGGAGCCAGCCCAGGCCGGCCCAGTCCACGCGCTTGGTCGCGGATGGGGATGCGGTGTTTGCCACGTGTGCCTCGTAGAACCATGGCGGCAACCCAAAAAGGGGCTGCCGGAAAGGCAGTGACGCTAGAGGGCGGCATGTGAAAATTGCGTTAACGAATTATCTAAAAAGTCTTAACAAATCATTACGGTGACGTGGCTTCTACAACCGAATACCTGCTTTGTGGCCTGGCCGTGGCTTAGCAGGCCGTCACCACGCGGCCCAAGTCAACTCCTACCGTCATGACGCTGTCGATGATTCATGAGAGGGAGGCAGTGCGCACGTTGCTGGAGTCGGCGCGGTCTTTGTAGGAGCGGCCTTGTGTCGCGAAAGGGCTGCGAAGCAGCCCCGGCAATAGTCGCGACAACGCCTAGGCCCTTTCGCGACACAAGGCCGCTCTTGCAACGACTGCGCAGTAGCTTGATGTCAGCGCTTTCAAGAGGAATGAGAATGGACAAGGACTTTGATGGAGCAACCAGCAGACTTGGCGTCACCGCCGGCTCGGCCACCTGCCTGGAAGGCGTGGCCAAAGGCAAAGCACGGATTCAAGCGGATGTACTGGAGGTGAGAGATCAAAAGGTAATCCATACCTTGCAGCATGCGGCTCGGCTAGCGGTGCAGGTGTTGGCTGGCGCACAGTGTTTCAGCAGCTTGCCTTGCTAGAGGCAGGCAACTGTCCCACATCTATTCGTCATCTCGTTGAACTTGAAGCACTTTCTGCTCTGGCACGGTTGCTGCTCCGTTCCCTGGACTTTCTCACGTCCTGCCAGGGAGCCTCCCATGAGCCAGCAACCGATTACATTCGCCTACTGGGTCCCCAACGTCAGTGGTGGCCTGGTGGTCAGCACCATCGAGCAGCGCACCAGCTGGGACATCGGCTACAACCGCAAACTGGCGCAGATCGCCGAGCGGGCCGGTTTCGACTACGCCCTGTCACAAATCCGCTTCACCGCCGGCTATGGCGCCGACAACCAGCACGAGTCGGTCACCATCAGCCACGCGCTGCTGGCGGCCACCGAGAAGCTCAAGGTCATCGCTGCCATTCTGCCGGGCCCTTGGAACCCGGCGCTGGCGGCCAAGCAGCTGGCGAGCATCGACCAGTTCACCAATGGCCGTGTCGCCATCAACGTGGTATCGGGCTGGTTCAAGGGCGAGTTCCATGCCATTGGTGAGCCGTGGCTGGACCATGACGAACGCTATCGCCGCTCCGAGGAATTCATCCGGGCGCTCAAGGGGATCTGGACCGAAGACAACTTCACCTTCAACGGCGACTTCTATCGCTTTCGCAACTACAACCTCAAGCCAAAGCCGTTGCAGCAGCCGCACCCGGAAATCTTCCAGGGCGGCAGTTCGCGGGCGGCGCGGGACATGGCGGCGCGGGTGTCAGACTGGTACTTCACCAACGGCAATACGGTAGAAGGGATTAAGGCACAGGTCGACGATATTCGCGCCAAGGCCGCTGCCAACGGGCATTCGGTGAAAGTCGGGGTAAATGCCTTCATCATCGCTCGCGATACCGAGGAACAGGCACGGGCGGTGTTGCAGGAGATCATCGACAAGGCCAACCCCGAGGCGGTGCAGGCTTTCGGGCATGAAGTGAAGCATGCCGGTTCCGCCAGCCCGGAAGGCGAGGGCAACTGGGCCAAGTCCAGTTTCGAAGACCTGGTGCAGTACAACGACGGCTTCAAGACCAACCTGATCGGCACACCGCAGCAGATTGCCGAGCGCATCGTGGCGTTGAAGGCGGTGGGGGTCGATTTGATTCTGTCCGGGTTCCTGCATTTCCAGGAGGAAGTGGCGTACTTCGGGGAGCAGGTGTTGCCATTGGTCAGGGCGCTGGAGGCAGAGACGGCAGAGGAGCAGGCTGTCGCCTGAACTGCGCATCACTCAGGGGGCGTTGCCGGCAAGGCGGTGATGAGGCCGGTAGTAACATCACATTTCCAGCGACAAGAATGCTCACACCATCAGTATTGGCCCTGGCGGTCAAACCCGTTAAGGTGTCGCCCCCAGCAAGGAACGCCGCGACCCCAGGGAGTAGTTGATGTCGCTTTTCAATCGCGCCAGCCCGCCTTTCGGCCTGCGCAATGGCAGTACTTTCACACCTGCCCGAACGCTCGAACCGTTGCTCGACGGTTACTCTGAACTCCAACTCCCCGGCCCGGAAGTAGTGTGCGCCTGCGGCGAGGTCGACCTTGGCGAGTCCGTACGCCTGTTGCGTTATTACCTGGACAACGACGATTACTGGTTGCAAGTACTGATGCACGGCAGCCAGCCAGGCGATATCGTGCTGTTCGGCTACCACAGCGCCATCGCCGTGCGCGACGAGGCGCACCGGCAGTACCTGGTCGGCTGCCTGTCCAAGGTCGGCCTGCCGATCTATACCCATGAAGGCTGCCTTTACTCCCGCCAATGGGGGCAGGCCCAAGGGCAGGCTGAGCTGATCCAGTTCCATGAGCAGGTGGTCAACCCGCAAACCCGCTATGGGGTCCAGCACCTTTCGATGCTTTATGCCCGCGACACGGGCCTGCTCGACCGCCGCGAATTCCTGCTGTTTTCCCTCGAAGAAGATGAGCACGGCGCGCTCACCTTCACCACCTCGCTGGGCGTCACCCTGTTCCCCACGGACTTCAACGTAACCTGACAAGGATTCACCATGCTCGACGCGCTTCGTCTGTCACTCAATGCTTCGGCGGTGACCGGCTTCATCCTCTATATCAGTGTGGCGCTGCTGTTGTTCTGGCTGTTCCAGTTCATCTACACGCGTATTACGCCCCACCGCGAGTTTTCGCTGATCCGTGAAAACAATCCGGCGGCCGCCATCGCCCTGGGTGGCTCGCTGATCGGTTTCTCGCTGCCGGCCAGCAACATCATCGCCTACAGCGTGAGCATGCTCGACTTCGTTGCCTGGGTGGTGATCGCAGCCGTGGTGCAATTGCTCGCCTTTGGCCTCACCAGCCTGGTGCTGCGCGACCTGTCCAGGCGCATCGTCAAAGGCGAACTGGCTGCGGCCATTTACGCCGCCAGCGTGGCAATCAGCGTGGGCTTTCTCAATTCGGCCTGCATGACCCCAGCGGCCTGAAGTGCAAGGAGCCCCCATGAATTCCCCTATCCGACGCAGCCCCGTCAAGCTGGTGCTGGCCGGCTCGCTGCCGCTGGCGCTGAGCGCTTGCGGCCCGCAGGAAGAGCTGTACACGGTTACCCAGCAAAGCAATTACGACAGCGTGGCGGCCTGTGTGGCCGACAAGGTGCCCGAAGCCGCCTGCAACGATGCTTTCAAGCGGGCGCTTGCGGATTATCAGCGCAATGCGCCGACGTTTTTCACCAAGGCGGAGTGCGAGGCGCAATTCACCCCCGACGGTTGCCAGATCACCGTTGGTGGCCGCTACATGCCGCGCATGAGTGGCTTCGAGTTGCAGACCAGTGCTGAGGTCACGCAGTCTCAGCTCGACGCAGGTTACGCCCAGGGCGGTGGCTACGGCCATGTGGCCACCGCCGCAGTGGCCGGCATGCTGCTTGCGCAGATGGGCAACAGCGCTGGCCGCCACTACAACGCGCAACCGTTGTATGCCTACCGCGATGGTGCAGGCCAGCGGCACGGTTTGCTTGGCCAGCGCTACGCTGCCACGGGCGGCGGCATTCAGCGCGTGAAGCAGGATGAAGAGAGCAGCAGTGCTTCGAGTGGTGGCGGGGGTGGCTACGGTGGTTCAAGCCGCAACGAATCGCGTTCTGCAACCTCGGCCTCGGTCACGCGTGGAGGCTTCGGTGGCCAGGCCACGGCGCGCAGCGGTTGGGGCGGCAGATCCGGCAGTTTCTTCGGGGGGTAGGCATGCGCAAGGTCGAACTGGCCGAGCGCCCCGACTGGCGCACGACAGCCCTGCGCGAGGGCTTTGCCTTTCACACTATCGACGGCGAGCGTTACTGGGACGAACGTGGTTACTACCAGTTCAGCGAGGCCCAGGTGGTGCATGATCTGCACGCCCCGACCACAGAGCTGCACGCGATGTGCCTGGATGCAGTTGGGCGCATCGTAGAGAGCGAGGCACTGATGGCGCGCCTGGCGATTCCGCCAGCCTTCTTCGATCTGGTACGCCGCTCATGGCACGAGGGGCAGGCGCACCTCTACGGGCGCTTCGACTTCAGCTACGACGGCAACGGCCCGGCGAAGTTGATCGAGGCCAACTACGACACGCCCACCTCGCTGTACGAAGCTGCGGCGTTTCAGCTGATCTGGCTGGAGGAGCAGATCCAGCGGGGCGTTCTGCCCGCCGATGCGAGCCAGTTCAATACCCTGGCCGAGGACCTGGTGCAGGCCTTTGTAGCGATGCCGGGGCATGGCGAGTTCCATTTTTCGACCCTCTCCGGTTCGCTGGAGGATCGCGGTACCACCGACTTTCTGCGCAAGATGGCCGAGCATGCCGGCATCCGCACCCGGCATATCGACCTGGAGGACATCGGCCTGAACGGCGAGGGCCGCTTCGTCGACCTGCAGGGGCGGGCGATTGCGCGGCTGTTCAAGCTGCATGCCTGGGAGCACATCTTCCACGAGGACTTCGGCCAGGCAATTGCAGGTTGCGACACGCAGTTCGTCGAACCCCCCTGGAAGGCGCTGATTTCCAACAAAGGCATTCTGCCGTTGCTCTGGGAATGGCATGAAGGCCATCCGAACCTGTTGCCGGCCTTTATCGACGACAGCCCGCAGTTGCCGGTGCCCAAGGGCTGGGTACGCAAGCCGTATTTCTCGCGGGAAGGGGCCAATGTGGATATTCGCACCGCTGAGGGGGAGCGGGTTTTCGAGGACGGGCCATACACGGATGCGCCGTACATCCTGCAGGCGCTTGCACCACTGCCGAGGTTTGCGGACAGCTATACCCTCATCGGGTCCTGGGTGGTGGGGGGCAGGGCCTCGGGGATAGGCATCCGCGAAGATGATTCGTTGATCACCAAGGACAGTTCGCGGTTCTTGCCCCATGTGGTGATTGGCTGAAGGGCCGCTTCGCGGTTTGCCCGCGATGGGGCGAGCAAAACCAGCACAAGCCTGCAGGTCGGTTTCAGGATGCGCCTGGTCGTTCGCATACAACCCCCCGGCGCCACAAGTGCCATGCTTGTGGGATGCCCATGAGCCCAGTGCGCGCAGACGCACGGCCATCGGCAAGGAGGCCCCCGTGCCCACGCCACCGTGACGTGGCCGGTGTGCCGCAGCAGAAGACGCCGGATACCTGCCCTCTATAACAATTCAGGCCGGGTCCGTGATGCCGAGGTCCGCTGTATGCCTGATGAACTGCTCCACCTGCCCGTTATCCAGAGCATCCTGAACCGTGACAAGGACACCCCCGGCGCGCTGCTGCCGATCCTTCACGCCATCCAGGAAGCCATCGGCTTCATCCCCGAAGCTGCCGTCCCGGAAATTGCCCATGCCCTGAACCTCAGCCTGGCCGAGGTGCGCGGGGTGATCAGCTTCTATCACGACTTCTGCACCACGCCGCCCGCCCGTCACACCTTGCGCCTGTGCCGCGCCGAATCGTGCCAGAGCCGTGGCAGCGAAGCCCTGGCCGCGCAACTGCGCGAACAGCTGGCGCTGGATGACCACGGCACCAGCGCCGACGGTGCCATCAGCCTGCGCCCGGTGTACTGCCTGGGCGCGTGCGCCTGCTCGCCGGCGCTGGAACTGGACGGCCAGGTGCATGCACGGCTTACCCCCGAGCGCCTGCGGGTGCTGGTGAAGGGTTGCCTGGAGGGCGAAACATGCTGAAGGTGTTCATCTCCTGTGATTCGGTAGCGCGCGCAGTAGGCGCCGATCAGGTAGCCGCCGCCATCCTTTCGGAAGCCGAGCGCCGCCAGCTGCCGGTCCAGATCCAGCGCACCAGCTCACGCGGGCTGTACTGGCTGGAGCCACTGGTGGAGTGTGAAAGCACGCAAGGGCGCCAAGGTTTCGGCCCGGTCAGCCCGGCAGATGTACCGTCGCTGCTCGACGCGCTGGTCGGCCAACCCGGCGGCCATTCGCTGGCGCTGGGCCCGGTCGAAGAAATGCCTTACCTGAAAACCCAGCAGCGCCTGTTGTTCGCCCGCGCCGGCATCACCCGCCCATTGTCGCTGGACGACTACCGTGCCCATGGCGGCTTCAAGGGCCTGGAAAACGCCGTGGCACTGGGCGGCGCCGCCGTGGTCGCCAGCGTGCTCGATTCCGGCCTGCGCGGCCGGGGCGGGGCGGCGTTCCCGGCGGGCATCAAGTGGCGCACCGTGCGCGACGCAAGGCCTGCGCAGAAGTACGTGGTGTGCAACGCAGACGAGGGCGACTCCGGCACCTTCGCCGACCGGATGCTGATGGAGGGCGACCCCTTCCTGCTGATCGAAGGCATGATCATCGCCGGCCTCGCCGTCGGGGCCGACAAAGGCTACATCTATGTGCGCTCGGAATACCCGGATGCCATCGGTGTGCTCAACCAGGCCTGTACCATCGCCCGCGCCGCCGGGTACCTGGGCAGCGACGTGGCCGGCAGCGGCCAGGCCTTCGACCTGGACGTGCGGGTCGGTGCCGGTGCCTATATCTGCGGCGAGGAAACTGCGCTGCTCGAATCCATCGAAGGCAAGCGCGGCATCGTTCGCGCCAAGCCGCCACTGCCCGCGCTCGAAGGCCTGTTCGGCCTGCCGACACTGGTGCACAACGTGCTCACCCTGGCTTCGGTGCCGACCATCCTGGCTGAGGGTGCGGCGTTCTACCGCGATTTCGGCATGGGCCGTTCGCTGGGCACCATGCCGTTCCAACTGGCTGGCAATATCCGCCACGGCGGCCTGGTGGAACGCGCCTTCGGCCTGACCCTGCGCGAGCTGGTGGAAGGCTATGGCGGCGGCACCGCCAGCGGTCGCCCGCTCAAGGCAGCCCAGGTCGGCGGGCCGCTCGGCGCCTGGGTACCGCCCAGCCACTTCGATACCCCGCTGGACTACGAGGCCTTCGCCGCCATGGGCGCGATGCTCGGCCACGGCGGCGTGGTAGTCGCCGACGACACCCTGAACATGGCCAGCATGGCGCGCTTCGCCTTGCAGTTCTGCGCCGAGGAATCCTGTGGCAAGTGCACCCCGTGCCGGATTGGCTCGACCCGCGGCATGGAGGTGGTCGACCGGCTGATCGCGACCAGCGACTTCAGCGAGCGCCATGACCAGGCCCTGTTGCTGCGCGACCTGTGCGACACCATGCAATACGGCTCGCTGTGTGCCATGGGCGGTATGACCGCCTACCCAGTGGCCAGCGCCCTAAAGTATTTCCCCGCCGATTTCGGGCTGACCACCACGGAGGCCGCGCAGTGATCAATTACTTCGACCCCGAAACCGATCTGGGCACGCCTGCCCGCGACAGCGACGTGCAGGTCAGCCTGAACATCGATGGCCGCAGCATCAGCGTGCCGGCCGGCACCTCGGTGATGCGCGCCGCCGCGCTGCTGGGCACCAGCATCCCCAAACTGTGCGCCACCGACAGCCTCGAGGCGTTCGGCTCGTGCCGCATGTGCATGGTGGAAATCGAAGGCATGCGTGGCTACCCGGCCTCGTGCACCACGCCGGTTGCCGAGGGCATGGTGGTGCGCACGCAGACTTCACGCCTGGCCGACCTGCGGCGCAATGTGATGGAGCTGTACATCTCCGACCACCCGCTCGACTGCCTGACCTGTTCGGCCAACGGCAACTGCGAACTGCAGACCGTCGCCGGCCAGGTCGGCCTGCGCGAGGTGCGCTACGGCTACGATGGCGCCAACCACCTGGCAGAGAAGAAAGACACCTCCAACCCGTATTTCAACTACGAGCCGAGCAAGTGCATCGTCTGCAGCCGCTGCGTGCGTGCTTGCGAAGACATCCAAGGCACCTTCGCCCTGACCATCACCGGGCGCGGGTTCGATTCGCGGGTGGCGGCGGCCGGCGGCGACAACTTCCTCTCTTCCGAATGCGTGTCGTGCGGCGCCTGCGTGCAGGCCTGCCCGACGGCGACCCTCACCGAGAAGAGCCTGGTCCAGCTGGGCCAGCCCGAGCGGGCGGTGATCACCACCTGCGCCTACTGCGGCGTTGGCTGCTCGTTCCGCGCCGAGATGAAGGGCGACCAGCTGGTGCGCATGGTCCCGGACAAGAACGGCGGCGCCAACCATGGCCACGCCTGCGTCAAGGGCCGCTTCGCCTGGGGCTATGCCACTCACCCCGATCGCATCACCAAACCGATGATCCGCAAACGCCTGGAAGACCCGTGGCAGGAAGTCAGCTGGGACGAGGCGGTGACCTACGCCGCCAGCGAGTTCCGCCGCATCCAGCTCAAGTACGGGCGCGATTCCATTGGTGGCATCACCTCCAGCCGCTGCACCAACGAAGAAGCCTACCTGGTGCAGAAACTGGTGCGCACGGCGTTCGGCAACAATAACGTCGACACTTGCGCGCGGGTGTGCCATTCGCCAACGGGCTATGGCCTGAAGCAGACGCTCGGTGAGTCGGCAGGCACCCAGAGCTTCGACTCGGTGATGCAGGCTGACGTGATCCTGGTGATCGGCGCCAACCCCACCGACGCCCACCCGGTATTCGGCTCGCAGCTCAAGCGCCGCCTGCGCCAGGGCGCACGGTTGATCGTCATCGACCCACGGCGCATCGACCTGGTCGACTCGCCCCACGCCCGTGCCGACCTGCACCTGCAGCTGCGCCCCGGGACCAACGTGGCCATGCTCAACGCACTGGCTCATGTGATCGTCAGTGAGGGCCTGCTGGCCCAGCGTTTTATCGACGCCCGTTGCGAAACCGAGGATTTCGCCCGCTGGCGCGATTTTGTCAGCCTGGCGGAAAACGCCCCGGAGGCCCTGGGGCCTGTATGCGGCGTGCCCGCCGAGCAGATCCGCGCCGCCGCCCGGCTGTACGCCACGGGCGGTAACGCGGCGATCTACTACGGGCTGGGTGTGACCGAGCACAGCCAGGGCAGTACCGCGGTGATGGGTATCGCCAACCTGGCGATGGCCACCGGCAACATCGGCCGCGAAGGGGTCGGGGTGAACCCGCTGCGCGGGCAGAACAACGTGCAGGGCTCCTGCGACATGGGCTCGTTCCCCCACGAGCTGCCCGGCTACCGGCATATTTCCAATGAAGGCGTGCGCGCCGAGTTCGAGCAGGCTTGGGGCGTGACCCTGCAGCCCGACCCGGGCCTGCGCATCCCCAACATGTTCGAAGCGGCGCTGGACGGCAGTTTCAAGGCGCTGTATTGCCAGGGCGAGGACATCGCCCAGAGCGACCCCAACACCCAGCACGTCACCGCCGCCCTGCGGGCGATGGAGTGTGTGGTGGTGCAGGACATCTTCCTCAACGAGACGGCCAAGTTTGCCCACGTGTTCCTGCCGGGCAGTTCGTTCCTCGAGAAGGACGGTACCTTCACCAACGCCGAGCGGCGCATCTCGCGGGTGCGCAAGGTCATGGAGCCGCTGGCCGGCAAGGCCGACTGGGAAGCCACCGTGGCCCTGGCCAATGCCCTGGGCTACCCGATGAACTATCGCCATCCGGCCGAGATAATGGACGAGATCGCCCGCCTGACGCCGAGCTTCCACCGCGTCAGCTATGCCGAGATCGACCGCCACGGCAGCCTGCAGTGGCCCTGCAACGACGCCGCCCCGGACGGCACCCCGACCATGCACATCGACCAGTTCGTGCGTGGCAAGGGGCGCTTCATGCTGACCGGTTATGTGCCCACCGACGAGAAGGTCAACAGCCGCTTCCCGCTGCTGCTGACCACCGGGCGCATCCTCAGCCAGTACAACGTCGGCGCCCAGACCCGGCGTACCGGCAACACCGCCTGGCACGATGCCGACCGGCTGGAGATCCACCCCAGCGACGCCGAAAGCCGTGGCATCCGCGAGGGCGACTGGGTGGGTATCGGCAGCCGTGCGGGCCAGACCGTGTTGCGTGCCAGGGTCAGTACGCGGGTGGCGCCGGGGGTGGTGTACACCACCTTCCACTTCCCCGAGTCTGGCGCCAACGTGATCACCACCGACAACTCCGACTGGGCCACCAACTGCCCGGAATACAAGGTCACGGCGGTAGAGGTGGTGAAGGTGTTCCACCCTTCGGAATGGCAGAAACGCTACCAGGACTTCAGTGATGAACAGCGGCGCCTGCTCAAGGAACGCCGCACTGCGGAAAAAGCCGAGGTACGCCGATGAGCAGCGACAACCTGGTCAAAATGGCCAACCAGATCGCCCACTACTTCGACAGCGAGCCGGACCGGGTGCTGGCGGTGCAGGGGGTGAGGCAGCATCTGCAGAGCTTCTGGACACCGGCAATGCGCCGGCAACTGGGGGAGTGGATTGCTGCCCATGGTCAGGACGGGCTGGATGCAAAGGTGGTGGAGGCCTTGGCCTAGTGCTCGCCTGTTCCGGCCCCTTCACGGGCAAGTCGGGGCCGGAACAGGAAAATGAAATGTCCGTCATTTATGCAAGACGAATCCCCCGCGATGCTACGCTCGCGGAAACACTCGTCACGGATATTTCCCATGGACATGAACTGGCACGAGGCCCTGCAAGAGAGCCTGAGCTGGCTCGCAATTGCCTCGTTCGTCACCCTCATCGGCTTCACCACCGCTGCCTGCCTGGTCGTGCGCTACACGCGCTGGGGCAGCCAGTTCTGGCAGCTGGCCGGGCCTTACTTCACCTTCCGCCGCAGTTGGCGCCCGCTGCTGATGTTCGGCCTGCTGCTGGTGCTGACGCTGTTCTCGGTGCGCCTGAACGTGCTGTTCTCGTTCTGGTACAACGGCTTCTACAGTGCCCTGCAAGCCCTTGATCAGACTGCCTTCTGGTACCTGTTGGGGGTGTTCGCGGTGTTGGCCACCATCCACGTGTTGCGTTCGCTGTTCACCTTCTACGTGACCCAGGCCTTCAGTATCCAGTGGCGGGTGTGGCTGACCGAGCGCCTGACCGGCGACTGGATGAAAGGCGATGCCTACTACCGCGGCCGCTTCCTCGCCGAGCCGGTGGACAACCCCGACCAGCGTATCGAACTGGACGTCAGCGCGTTTGTCAGCAACTCGGTGTCGCTGGCCCTGGGCGCGGTCAGCGCACTGGTTTCGCTGGTGGCCTTTACCGGCATCCTCTGGGGCCTTTCGGCGCCGCTGACGGTGGCGGGGTACGAGATTCCCCGGGCGATGGTATTTGCGGTGTACGTTTATGTGCTGATCGCCACCTGGATTGCCTTCCGTCTCGGCCAGCCGTTGATCCGCCTGAATTTCCTCAACGAAAAACTCACGGCGAACTTCCGTTATGCACTGATGCGCCTGCGCGAGAATGCCGAGAACATTGCCTTCTACCAAGGCGCGCCGGTCGAGCGGGCGACCTTGCTGGGGCGCTTCGGCGCGCTGATCGGCAACGTCTGGGCGCTGGTGTTCCGGAACCTGAAGTTCAGCGGTTTCAACCTCGGCGTCAGCCAGGTGGCAGTGGTGTTCCCGTTCATCCTCCAGGCGCCACGCTTCTTCAGCGGGGCGATCAAGCTGGGTGACGTGATGCAGACCTCCCAGGCGTTCGGCCAAGTGCAGGATTCGCTGTCGTTCTTCCGTGAGTCCTACGACACCTTCGCCCAGTACCGCGCCACCCTCGACCGTTTGACCGGTTTCCTCGACGCCAACGACCAGGCCAGCGCGCTGCCACGGGTGCTGACCAAAGACCAGCCACGGGCGCTGGACATCATCGGCCTGCAGGTGCTGCGCCCGGACGGCCATGCGCTGATCGCCGACCTCGACCTGCGCCTGCACGGTGGCCAGGCGCTGTTGATCAAAGGGCCGTCGGGCAGTGGCAAGACCACCTTGCTGCGTGCCCTGGCGGGCCTTTGGCCCTATGCCGAAGGCGAAGTCCGGCGACCATTGGGCACCGAGGCGTTGTTCCTCTCGCAGCGGCCTTACCTGCCGCTGGGCGACCTGCGCACTGCCATTGCTTACCCGGCCGACAGCCAGCCGGAGGACGAAGCACGCATGCAGCAGGCCCTGCGCGAGGTCAACCTGGCGCACTTGGCCGAGCGGCTGGCGGTAAGTTGCGACTGGTCGAACATTCTGTCGGTCGGTGAGCAGCAACGCCTGGCGTTTGCCCGGGTGTTGTTCAACCGGCCGCAGGTGGTGTTCCTCGACGAGTCCACCTCGGCGATGGATGAGGGCTTGGAGCATGCGATGTATGCGTTGTTGCGCAAGGAGATGCCCGAGACCTTGCTGGTAAGCGTGGGGCATCGCAGTACCTTGGCCGATTTCCATACTCACCGGCTGGAAGTGGACGGGCAGGGGGGCTGGTCGCTGCGCCAGCAGGAGGTCTTGGCTTAACCTTCAACAGCTCGGTTGCCAGTGCCGGCCTCTTCGCGGGCAAGCCCGCTCCCACAGGTTCTTTCACAGCTGTCCAGAGCTGCGCAATCCCTGTAGGAGCGGCCTTGTGTCGGGAAAGGGCCGCGCAGTGGCCCCAGCTCAACCCGGCTACCGGCAGCCAGGTTTCAGGGCTGATGCTCGGCATCGAGCATTGCAATCAGTTCAGCCCCTTCGTTTCGCACGTTCCCCACTTCCTTGCCCACCGCAAACCATTCGAACGCCTCCACCGGCAAGCATTGCTCCCGCGCCAGGCGTTCGGCCTCCTCGGCAGGTACTTCCGGGTCGATCCACGCCCGCGCATGTTCCGGGCTCAGCACCAAGGGCCGGCGGTCATGTATATCGACCATTCCCGCATCACTGGCCGCCGTGATGATCACGAAGCCGTCCCCTTCATTCGGCTGCAGCCCCGCATGCACCTCGGCCAGCGCCGCCATGAACATCGGCGCCTGGCTTTTCAGGCGAATGAACCACGGCTGCTTGCGCTTGGGATCGTGCGGGTCGGTCACCCATTCATACCAGCCGTCGGCCATCACCAAGGCCCGCCCTTGCGGCCAGAGGGCCTTGAAAAACTTGCCGGTGGTCACCGTCTCGACCCGCGCATTGATCGGTGCCGGCCGTTTGCCCGTGGCCCAGAACGGCGCCCAACCCCAGTGGCAAGGGTCGATGCGCAGGCCATCGGTGGCGTGATGCAGGATCAGCACGCGGCTGCCGGGGGCGACGTTGTAGCGACCGACGGGCACGTTGTCGTAGCCGCTGATCACGTCCTGCTCGGCGTCCAGTTCACGCAGGTAGTCGGCCAGGCCCTGGTACTGGGCGAAGCGTCCGCACATGGCATGTACCCCCACTTGTCGAAATACCCTACGGCGAAATTGACCGGATACTCGCTACGTCGTTTACTGTATATGCATACAGTTTACTATCAAGGCCGTCTCATGACTTCCATCCTGGGTCCCATCACGGGCGGCAGTGCTGCCGTACCGCGCTATCTGTTCCGCATCCCGGCGGGTTTTCCGTCGCCAGCCGCCGACCACATGGAGCAGCCTATTTCGCTGGACGAGCTGCTCAACCTGCGCGCACCGCATATCTATCTGGTCAGAATAGACGGCGACAGCATGCAAGGCGCCGGTATCTTCGATGGCGACCTGGTGCTGGTCGACCGCTCGATCGAGGCGCGTCATGGCCATATCGTGATTGCTGCCGTCAACGGCGAGCCACTGTGCAAGCGCCTGCAGCGGGTTGCCGGGCAAGTGTTGCTGCACTCCGAGAACCCACGCTATGCGCCACGCTACATCATGGAGGGTGACGACTTCACGATCTGGGGCGTGGTGACCTTCAGCGTGCGCAGCCATGACCCGGCCGCCTGAGCGGGCTCAGCGCAGCAGCGTCACGCCCAGCAACGTGGCACCGGCAAACCCCGCCCCGACCAGGAAGGTCGCCTGGAACCCGGCGCCATCCCACAACAGCCCGGCCACCACGCTGGCGGCCAGCAGCGCCACCCCGGTCAGCAGGTTGAACAGGCCGAATGCCGTGCCGCGCAGGTTGGCCGGCGCGCTGTCGGCGATCAGCGCAGCGAAGATGCCCTGGGTGAAGCCCAGGTGCAGGCCCCAGGCCGCCACGCCCAGTGCCAGCCCGGCCCAGCCCGGCGCCAGGGCCAGCAACAGGTCGGCGCCGATCAGCAGGCCTAGCCCCATCATCAGCACGCCACGGCGGCCCAGGTGGTCCGACAGCGCGCCGGCCGGGTAGGCCGACAGCGAGTAGGCCAAGGCCATGAGCACCAGTACCGCGGGGGCCCACAACGGCGCCAGGCCCATGTCCTGGGCGCGCAGCAGCAGAAACGCCTCGCTGAAACGGGCCAGGGTGAACACCATGGCCAGGCCGATCAGCCGCCAGTAGGCCGGCCCCAGGCGTGCCAGTTCATGCAGTGCCAGGGGCGAGCGCACTGGCCGCGCACCGGGCGCCACCTCGGGTTCGCGAACGAAGGCGATGAGAATGGCCACGGCGACGAACGCTGGGATCACCGCCACCCAGAACACCGTCTGGAAATGGCTCGCCGTCAGCCACATCAATGCCATCGCCAGCAACGGGCCGAGGAAGGCGCCGACGGTGTCCAGCGCCTGGCGCAGGCCGAATGCCGCGCCACGCAGTTCGGGCGGGGTCACATCGGCCACCAGCGCATCGCGGGGAGCGCCGCGGATGCCCTTGCCGATACGGTCGACGAAGCGTGCAGCCATCAGCCATTCCAGCCCGGAGGCCATGGGGAACACCGGCTTGGTCAATGCGCCCAGGCCATAGCCCAGCACCGTCAGCAGCTTGCGCTTGCCGAGGCGGTCGCTGAGCGCGCCAGAGAAGACCTTGGTGATCGACGCGGTGGCTTCGGCGATGCCCTCGATGACGCCGACGGCGACCACCGAAGTACCGAGCACGGTGACCATGTACAGCGGCAGCAGGGCGTGGATCATCTCCGAGGAAATGTCCATGAACAGCGAGACGAACCCCAGCGCCCAGACACTGCGAGGAATCTTCGGCATGGCCTTGGCGGTGGCGGCTTGCTCGGTTTTTTCGGCGCTGCGCATCGGAAGCCTCGGCGGGGTTGTCACAGTTCGAAACTGTAGGAGCCTGTGCGCAGGATGCAAATCGGATGAGTGGCTGGAGGCATCGGCGGAGTGTTGTGATTAACTGTATATAAATACAGTATTGTTGATGTCGCCCGATGAAACCCACACCTGTCTTTGCCCTGATCGACTGCAACAGTTTCTACGCGAGCTGCGAGCGGGTGTTTCGCCCCGACCTGCAGCGCACGCCCATCGTCGTGCTGAGCAACAACGACGGCTGCATCGTCGCCCGCAGCGCCGAGGCCAAGCCTTTGGTAAAAATGGGCCAGCCGTACTTTCAGGTGAAGGACCTGCTGCGGCGCCACGGGGTGGTGGCATTTTCCTCCAACTATGCGTTGTACGGTGACATGAGCCAGCGGGTGATGACGGTGATCGAAGGCATGGTCCCGGCGCTGGAGGTGTATTCCATCGACGAGGCCTTCGCCGACCTGGCCGGCATGCCTGGCGACCTTGAGCACCTTGGCCGCGACATCCGCGCCCGGGTGCTCAAGCACACCGGTATTCCGGTTGGGGTCGGTATCGCGGGCACCAAGACCCTGGCCAAACTGGCCAACCACGCAGCCAAGCGCTGGTCGGTGCAGAGCGGTTGGGTGGTCGATCTGCGTGATCCGGTAAAGCGCGAATGGGTGTTGAAAAAATGCGATGTGTCCGAGGTCTGGGGCATTGGCAAACGCCTTACCGCACACCTGCAAGAGCTAGGTATCCGCACCGCCTGGGACCTGTCCCGCGCCAACCCTGGCCTGCTGCGCAAGACGTTCAGCGTGGTGGTGGAAAAGACCGCCCGTGAACTGGCCGGCACGCCGTGCCTGCAACTGGATGAAGTCGACCCGCCACGCCAGGAAATCTGCTGCAGCCGCATGTTCGGCCAGCGCCTGACCGAACTCGCGCCGCTCAAGGAAGCCGTGGCCACCTACGTGATGCGCGCGGCGCAAAAGCTGCGCAAGCAGCGTTCGCTGACGCAGCGGATGCGGGTGAGCATCCGCACCGGCATGTTCAACCCCGATGAGCCGCGCTACGCCAACGGCGTGGTCGTGCAGTTGCCATACCCGACCGATGACGAGCGGCTGCTGACACGCATGGCGCTGGAGGCGGTGGAGCGGGTATATCGCGAAGGGTTTCGCTACAGCAAGGCCGAGGTGCTGCTGATGGAGCTGTGCCAGCGTGGGGAAGTGACCGGAGATCTGTTTACGCCGACGCAGAGCGTGAAGGCCGAGCGGGTCATGCAGGTGATCGATGGCGTTAACGGGCGCTGGGGGAGGGGGACGCTTCGCAGTGCGGCGGTGCCGGCGACGGCGCAGTGGGCGATGCGGCGGGAGTTGATGAGTGCGGGGTTTACCACGCAGATGGCAGGCTTGTGGCGGGTCAATCCTTGAGCCCGTTGGCTCTGCTACGCGGATCGAATACTTCAGGCACTTTCGCCCGGTGTAGTGCGCCATGGTGGCCCGCTTTTACATCACGGGTGGACTTCAGCAGTGCGTTGCCGATCTGGCGTGCGGCATCGCAAATCTTCGACTCTTTCTCAGTAAGCGGCATGGTGAGCGCCTTCGCTACCATCACCCCCTTGCGCGCCAGCACATGCAGCCACAGCAAGGTCGCCAGGCTGGCGATCGGGGTAATCTTCGGCCCCAGGTCGCAGCCGATCACGTTGGCGCATACAGGTAAGGGCTTGGAGCCGATGGGAACAGTGCTGACTGCAGACGGCCGGGAGTGCCCAGGCGTTCCGCCTGGCAGGCAGCTGCAGCCCAAGGCTCCACGCGGCTATCCGGCGGTCACCCTGGCAAAAGCTGCCCGAAAGCGCAGCATGTCCTGTTCATCGCCGACACTCACCCGCACCCAGTTCGGCCAGCTTGGCCACACCCGGCCCACCAGCACGCCATGTTTGGCCAGGCGCTCGACTACCGGCTGTGCCGGCCCACGCATGTCGATCATGAAGCAGTTGGTCTGTGACGCCGTACACCGCCAGCCGCGCTCGCCGAGCCAGGCGATGGTGTGGTCGCGCAGGCGGGCGTTTTCGGCCTTGCGCTGTGGCACCAACTGCTGGTCGTTCAGGCTCGCCAGCCCTGCCAGCAAGGTCGATGCAGCGGCTACGTTGTCGCCGTCATACACCGCCAGGCGCTTGAGCAATGGCGCCTGCCCGATGGCCAGGCCAAGGCGCGCCCCGGCCATGCCGTAGAGCTTGGAAAACGTCTGCAGCACCAGCAGTTGCGGGTGCTCCTTGACCAGGCTGATGCAGCTTTGGGCGTCGCTGAAATGGATATACGCCTCATCCACCAGCACCACGCTGCCGGCCGGTGCGCGCTTGAGCAGGCGTTCGATATCGCACCGCTCAGTCAGCGTGCCGGTCGGGTTGTTGGGGTTACACAGATAGATCAGCCCAGGGGCGCTGTCGGCCGCCAGCATGGCATCGATGTCATGGGCATGGCGCGCATCCAGGGCCACTGCATGCACGGCGCTGCCATGACTTCTGGCGGCTTCGGCGGCCGCTTCATAGGAAGGCTCGGCGAGCACCAGGCTCCGGGGGCCGGTGAAGGCCATCACGGCGTGCTGCAGGGCTAGTTTAGAGCCACAGAACACTTGTACCTGCGACGACGCCAGGCCATGTTCGGCAGCGAAGGTGTCGATCAGCCGGTACTGCGCCTTGTACGGGTAGCGCCCGCATTGCTCGATGCCGTCGCGCATCGCCTGGCGGGCAGCGGGGCTCGGGCCCCAGGGGCTTTCGTTGTAGTTGATGCGTACCGGGCCTTGGTCGGTGCCTGGCGCAGCGGGGGCTTCGTCGGCCCAGCCCAGTTGGCCCAGCAACGGCAGGGCCATGCCCAGGCCCACCAACGAGCGACGTGTCATATCGGTCATGAATCGACTTCCTTGCTGTCATTGGATACAGCAAGGAACGAGAACCGCCGCTGTGAATTAACAGTGGCAAAACGCCAATAAGGGCCCAGTGCAGGCTCTAATTCAAGACATTGCGCTGGCCGAGCCACGCTTCGAAACGGCCGAACGTGTCGATGGCGGCCTGTACCGTGATGGCCTGTGCCGGCGCTGCAGCCGATGCCTGGCCAAGCCGTTCGAGGAAGCTTCGCCAGTAGCTGCCGGTCAGCTCGCCGTACACATCGAGGAAGGCTGCACCGCTGTCGTGGCCGATGCCCAGGCGCTCGGCCATTGCCCGCTTGAGCACCTGGCCACCCAGGGTCGAGCCTTCCAGGACGTACATCACGCCCAGCGCGCTGGCCTCGTCGCGGATGGCGGGCAGTGCCTGGCACAGTGGGAGGGCGTCGATGTCGGCTTCAGTCAGGTCCAGAGCCCGCAGGTCGCGGGCCAAGGCCGCGGCCTTGCGGCGCTCTGGCCCCTGATAGTCGCTCAGCTGATTTTCCAGGGGGGCATGAAAGCCATAGTAGGCCTGCAGCAGGCGACGGTAAGCTGCGCTATCGAAGCCAGGGCTGAAGAAGGGCAGGCGCGCCTCCAGCGCCTTGTGGCAGTCGCGGGTGCCTTCGCGCAGGGCGAGCAGCAAGGGGCTAGGTGTGGAGCTGGGCATCGGTCTGTCTCTGCTGGCATTTCGCCTGATTGGAGTGGCGATGCTAACCCGACGTTCCGCATTGGCGTGACTTTGTTGCGGTAAAAATGCGGCCGGCGTGTTAAACCAGTCGGCCTGACTTTCAGTGAAGAACGCCCTGGTGAAAGCCGTACGCCTGACCTTGCTCTGCCACGCCCTGACCCAGGCCCAGAAAAGCGGGCGTCTGGCGCAGCCCGACGACGGCATTTTACCCTTGGCCGTGGAGCCTTTGGCGATCACCCTCGGCACGCAGCTGCTGGCTGCGCCAGAGCAGCGTGCGGCACAGACGGCGGCGTGGCTGTCGTCGCAGGTGCAGAGCGAGCCGGCGTTGGCCGATTGCGCCCTCGGCCATTGGCAGGGGTTGCCGCTCAAGCAATTGCAGGCCGAGCAGCCGCAGGCGTTGGCACAGTGGCTCAATGACCCTGTCAGCGCGCCCCATGGCGGTGAGTCGTTCGCGCAGGTGTGCGAACGCGTGGGGGCTTGGTTGATGGCCTTCGACAGGCCGGGGGAATGGCTGGCGGTGACTCACCCCTGGGTGATTCGCGCTGCGCTGGTGACGGTGCTGGAGTGCCCGCTGGCTGCCGCGCAGCGGATCGATGTGCTGCCGTTATCGCGTATCGAGTTGAGCTTTACCGGGCAATGGCGCTTGCGTCTGGGCTGAGCAAGCGCCGTTTGCCGGGTCAGAATGCCAGCTTGTAGCCGATCAGCAGCAACATGGTCGCCAGGCAAGGGCGCAGCACGCGGTCGGAGATACGCCCGGCGAGGTGGCTGCCCATGTAGATGCCCGGCAGCGAGCCCAGCAGCAGGTAGCCCAGCAGTGACCAGTCCATGTTGCCCATGCCTGCGTGGCCGATACCGGCGACCAGGGTCAGGGGCACGGCGTGGGCGATTTCGGTACCGACCAGGCGGCGTGTGGCAAGGAACGGGTAGAGCAGGAACAGCGCCACGGTGCCCAATGCCCCCGCGCCGATTGATGTCAGGGTGACCATGACGCCCAGTACCACGCCGGTCAGCACGGTGAGGGTGTTCAGGCTGCGGTCGCTGAGGTGGTAGTGATCACTGGCGTGGCGGCTGGCGAACGCTTGCAGGCGCGACTTGAACAGGATCGCCAGCGCGGTGAGGATCAGCACCACCGCCAGGCCCTGCTTGATGATCGCGTTCAGCGCCGTGGTGTCGGTGTGCAGGGTGCTGAGGAACCACAGGGTCAGCGCCGCCGCCGGTACGCTGCCGAGGCTGAGCAGGCCGGTGATCTTCCAGTCGATGTTCTTGTTACGGGCATGTACCCAGATGCCACCGCCCTTGGTGATGGCGGCATACAGCAGATCGGTGCCCACGGCAGTCGCCGGGTTGATACCGAACCACAGCAGGATCGGGGTCATCAGCGAGCCGCCACCGACGCCGGTCATGCCGACGATGAAACCCACAACCAGTCCGGCAATGGTGAAACCGAAAGATCCTACATCCATACGCTACTCAACTGCCCAGCTTTGCCCGTTATCGGATGCAGCCAGCATATAGATTTTTTTATAGCCAAATAGACTTGTTCGTTATTAGGTTATAACCGGCCTCAGCGATCGGTCATCACCACCATCACATGGGCATCGCCGCCATCCTCGCTCTCCGACAGGTAGATGTGCCCCACCTGGCTGTCGAAGTAGGCCGTTTCCTGTGGGCCGATGCTGACGGCCTCACCGGTCTCGAATTCGATGCGCACCGGCCACTGAGCACGACCGCGAACGCCTGGCCCGGGTGGCGGATAAAATCGTCGAACTGGCCGCGTTCGCGAGCGATGATGCGGGCGTAGGCGGGGTCATGCGTCGTTGTGGGAAGGCGCCGGTGATCGGGTGGTAATCGAGGTGCCGGTGGCGTATCCCGCTGCGGCCGGCAACGTTCGTTCGTCGCCGACGGTGACCTGGTGATCGGCTTCGACCCCCGGATGCCAGCGTTGGTGACCGGAGTGGTGGCATTCGTCTGTAGCCTGGTGGGGTTCATCAGCCTGGTGGGCCAGGTGTATCCGCTGTTCGGCTATCTGGGCTTTGTGCTGATGGCGGCGGTGTTGCTGGCCTGGGTGCGGCGCGGCAGGAGCGCCAAGGCTGTGGTCGCGCAGTGCTGAGGGGCCTCGTCGGCAAGTGCGTGCTCGCCGACGAGGCGTGCTGCATCAGATGCGGAAGCTGCCCACCAGCTGCTTCAGGCGCCCGGCCTGCTGAGCGAGGGCATCGCAATGCTGCAGGGTCTGGTTGAGGTTCTCTACCCCTTGCTGGTTCAGCGCGTTGATCTGGGTGATGTCCAGGTTCAGGCTCTCGACCACCGCGGTCTGCTCCTCGGTAGCCGTGGCCACCGACTGGTTCATGCCGTCGATTTCGCCAATGCGCTGGGTCACGCTGGCCAGGCGCTCGCCGGCCTGGTTGGCCACCTGCACGGTCTGTTCGCTGGAGACCTGGCTGGTGTTCATGGTGTGCACCGCCTCGCGCGAGCCTACCTGCAGGCTGGTGATCATGCGGTGGATCTCTTCAGCCGATTCCTGGGTCCGGTGTGCCAGGTTGCGCACCTCGTCGGCGACCACGGCAAAGCCGCGCCCGGCTTCCCCGGCACGGGCGGCTTCGATGGCGGCGTTGAGCGCCAGCAGGTTGGTCTGCTGGGAAATGCCCTTGATCACGTCGAGGATCTTGCCGATCTCGTCGGTGCTGGCATTGAGGGTTTCGATCTGTTCGCAAGACTCGCTGATGCGCTGTGACAGCGCGGTCATCGCGCTGATCGCCTGCTCGACCACTTCACGGCCACCCTGGGCCTGGTCGCTGGCACCGCTGGCGTGTTGCGAGGCATCGGCGGCATTGCGGGCGATCTCCTGGGTGGCGGCGCCCAGCTGGTTGATCGCCGCCGCCACGCTGTTGGTGCGCATGCTTTGTTCTTCGGAACCGATGATCGAGGCATTGGACGCGTTGACCACTTTCTCCGACAGGTCGTGCACCAGGCGGGTGGCCGAGGACACTTCGCTGATGGAGGTGTGGATGCGTTCGACGAAGCGGTTGAACGCGCTGGCCAGTTCGCCGAATTCGTCCTTGTGCTGCACGTCGAGGCGGCGGGTCAGGTCGCCTTCACCTTCGGCGATGTCGCGCATGGCGCGGCCCATGGTGGTCAGCGGGCGCATCAGTACCGGAATCAGCAGGCCGAGCAGCACGGCAATGGCGACCACGGCGATGAGCATGGCGATGATCGCCGAGGTGCGGAACTGGCTGAGTGCGGCGTAGGCCTTGGCCTTGTCGATCGACAGGCCGATGTACCACTGCGCCGACGGCAGGCCCGATACCGGGGCGAACGAGATCAGCCGTTCCTCGCCGTTGAGGGTGACATCCTGCATGCCGGCGGTCACGCGCAGGCCGCTGCCGGGGTAGATGTCCTTGAGGTTCTTCATCAGCTGGTCTTTGTCGGGGCTGACGATCACCTGGCCACTGCTGTCGGCGAGGAAGGCGTGGCCGATGCCGCCGAAGTCGACCGAGTTGATGATCTCGACCAAGGTGTCGAGGGTCAGGTCGCCGCCGACCACGCCGATCAGCTCGCCGCTGTGCTTGCTTTTCACCGGTACTGCGATGGTCACCATCAGGCCGCCGACTGCGCCCTGGTACGGCGCGGTGAGCACGGTCTGGCCAGCGCTGACCGCACTGGCGTACCACGGTCGCTGGCGCGGATCGTAACCGGCCGGCATCTGCGTGTCAGGGCGCTGGGTGAATACGCCGTTGGCTTGGCCCAGGTAGGTAAAAAGGAAATTTCGCGTGTAGGAAGGCTGCTCGATCAGCCCACCGAGGGTTTCTCCTGCCCCTTGTTCGGCAATGTCCTGCGCCAGGTTTTCCAGCACCAGAATGCGCCCGCTCATCCAGTTCTGCACGCTGCTGGCGGTCAGCGCGCCGGCCTGTTGCACGGACGATTCGATGTTCTGGCGAAGGGTATTGCGTTGCAGATAATCGTTGTAGAGCGTGAACAGCGCAAAGGCCAGCACCACGACACCGCAGGCGCTGAGGAGGATCTTGTGGCGAAATTTCAGGTTCATGTTTCGAGACCTTGAGCCATGGAGGGGAGGGCGCCGCGCGCTTGTGGCGCGAAGGCGGGGCCTGTCTCCTGGGATATCGGCTCGGCCGGTAAAAGGTTGAAACACTTACCAATTTTCTTTGGCCCAGGTCGACGGACGGTGGGCTAGCCGGCGGCCAATAGATCGATCAGCAGGCGTGCGCCCTGGCGCAGCGGTTGCTGCTTGCGCCAAAAGGCATGTATCGGCAGCTGCAGCTCGTTGCGGGTATTGCGAAATTGCAGCCGCACCAGGCGGCCGGCATCGACCAGTGGCGCCACGCGTGCCAGTGGCAGGTCACCCCAGCCAAGGCCGGCTTCGACCATCTGCAGGGCCAGGTCGAAACTGTCGGTGGACCAGTGTGTGGCGCCGATCAACGGGCGAGGGTCGAGCAGTGGCAGGTCGCGGCTGCGGACCAGGATCTGGCGCACATTGACCAGGTCTTCGAGGTAGTGGATGCGGCCCTCGAGCAGGGCTGGGTGGGCCGGCGCCAAGGTGGCCACCAGCGACTCCATGCCGATGTGCTGGAAGCTGCGGCGGGCATCGACCTGCAAGCCGGCGAAGGCCAGGCACAGGTCTGCACGGCCGCTGTCGAGCAGGTGCAGGGCTTCTTCCTGAGGGGCACTGAGCAGCTGGATGTCGAGCAGCGGGTAGCGTGCGCCCAGGCTGGCAATGGCCGCCAGCAGCGGGCGATGGTCGATATCGGGGACCACGGCCAGGGTCAGGCTGCTCTCCAGGCCTTGGGACAGCTCGAGCGCGTGCACCTGCAGCAGGCCCAGCTGTTCGGCGATCAGCCGCGCATGGGGCTCGAGGGCCAGGGCCTGGGCGGTGGCGCGGACCTCGCGTGGGCCGCGCTCGAACAGGCTGTAACCCAGTTCGGCTTCAAGGTTGCCGATGGCCATGCTGACCGCCGAGGGTACGCGCTGCAGGGCGCGGGCGGCGGCGGAAAACGAGCCGCGGTCGAGCACGGCGAGAAACAGCTGGATGTTGTCGCTGGAAAAATTCATGGCAGCCTCCTGTCAGTCAATCTGAAAGCTGCTGACTTTTTCTGTCAAGCGGATTGAATCATCCTTGCGCCTCATCGCATTTCGACACATGAGGTAACCCGTGCAGGGCGTCAAACGCAAACTGGTCTATGTGACCGCCTATGAACTGATCGGCCTGTGCATGTCGACGCTGGGGCTGGCCTATCTGTCGGACACCCAGGCGTCGCACACCGGGCCGCTGGCGGTGATGATCACCACCATCGCCATGCTCTGGAACCTGATCTACAACAGCCTGTTCGAGTACTGGGAGAGCCGCCAGGCCAAGCGCGGGCGCAGCGTGGCGCGGCGGGTGGTGCATGCCATCGGTTTTCAGCTGACTTTGGTGGTGTATCTGATTCCGCTGATTGCCTGGTGGCTGGACATGAGCCTGGTGGAGGCGTTTCTGGTCGACCTGGCGTTCATCATTCTGATCCCGTGCTACACCTTCGCCTACAACTGGGCATTCGACCGGATCTTTGGTTTGCCGACCTCGGCCATGGCCGCTGCCTGAGGCGACCTGTCCCGGCCTCTTCGCGGGCTTGCCTGCGAAGAGGCCGGGACTGTCTGCTACGGCAGGCGTATCAGCAAAGGCTCCTGGGGTGCTGGTGCTTGCCGCTGTTGGGTCTGCTGCTGCATGGATGGCTGTGGCGCGGTGGCCAGCAGGCTGTCTTCAACCTGCCCCGACAAGTAGTACACCCCCGCCAGCGCGCCGCTCTGGCGGTTCTCCATCAGCTCCTGCCATTCCTGGTTGAGCGCGACGTTGAGGATGACCCGCAACTGCTCGACCATCTGCGGCTGGTCACGGTTGTGGGTCATCATGCCGTAACCGGTCGCTGCAATGGAAATCATGGCCCCGGCCACCTTGCCGACGGCGCTGGCTACGGCGCTGGCAATGCCGCGCGGCGCCAGGGTGGCACCGAGTTTTTCGCTGGCATTGGTCGCCACGGACGACAAGCCCACGTCGGTTTTCCCCGGGCCTTTGCTGGCCTGCTTGTGCAAGTGCTCGCGCAACGCCAGCCAGGCCGGCTGCTGATCCAGTGACTTGGTGCGCAGCAATTGATACAGCGTGGCATTGCGGGCCTGCGGTGGCCCCAGGTTGATCGCCGGGATGCGATTCAGGCGCTGGCTGAATGCTTCGGGCGCGGCGTTGTAACGCTGGATGATGGCCGGCAATTGCTGGCCGAGCAGTTGCACGTAAAGCTCACAGGCACGATCGCGGATGCCTTCGGGGTTGATCTGCTCGGCCACCGGTTCGATTACCCGCTCGTGGTACTGCTCCTGCAGGTACAGCGCCAGGCGCTTCTCTGCAGGCTCACGGCCTTCGCCGCTGTCGAGCTTGTACCAGGCCACCTTCATGGTCAGCCATTGCTGGGTCCAGTAGCCGGTGAACCAGGGGATGAAGTCGTTTTCGGTGCGCTGCTGCACCTGCTCCTTCCATACCCGCATCGAGCGCCGCGCATAGTCGTTGGCAGAGCCGGCAGCGCCGACCGAGGCCTCGATCAATTCCTGGTCGATGCGCTGCCAGGCCGCGGGGTCGAGCACCGCCGGTGGCGGAGCGGCTGGTGGGCGTTTGCCGGCGCAGCCGGCGATGGCCAGCAAGAAGCACAGCAGGATCAACAGGCGTGGGCTCACTCGGCTGCCTCCCTTGGGGTAGAGGCTGGGTGGTTATCCGAGTATAGGGCGGTGCTGATGGGGCTGCCCTGCAGCCCATCGCCGGCAAGCCGGCTCCTACAAGAACTGTGCAGGGCTTGAATCTTGCGCTATCCCAGCAGGCGCCGCGCTTGCCGGCGATGGGCCGCACAGCGGCCCCGGCTCAATCCAGGTCGAGCTTGTCTTCCAGGCGGTCCAGGTGTTCATGCATCAACGTCAGCGCCGCACCCGAGTCACCCGCCTCGACGGCATCGATGATCGCCGCATGCTCTTCCCAGGCGCAGTGGTCACAGCAGGGCGATTCGTAACGGGCGATGATCAGCGAGGTCATCGGCACCAGGCCGTTGAGAAAGCGCGCCAGCGGTGCATTGGCCGCCACCTGGGCGAGTTTGAGATGGAACTCGCCACCCAGGCGGATGGCGGCGCAGCGCTCGCCGCGTTCGTGGTGCTGGCGCTCGCGCTCGACCAGCTGGCGCAGCTGACGGATCTGCGCTGGCCGGGCACGCTGGGCGGCCAGGCTGATCAGGGTGGTTTCGGCCAGGCGCCGGGCGCTGAGCACCTGGCGTGCCTGCTCAGGGTCGGGGGCGGCCAGGTGGGCGGTGTGGCTGGGGCGCTGCACCACCACTTGCTGGTCCGACAGGCGTCCGAGCACCCGGCGGATCACCGTGCGACTCACCCCGAAGGCATTGCCCAGGGCCTGTTCGGGCAACAGGCTGCCCGGCGGCAGGCGCTGCTCGAGGATCGCATCGAACAGGCGTGGGTAGATCTGCTCGGCCGAAAGGCGGGTCTCGCCAGCGGCGAGCAGGGCAGGCAGGCGGGGGGCGGCGTGGGCGCAGGCGGTCATGGTCGCTCTCCTGGTGTCATTGGCCGGGCTGGTCGTCCGGGATGTTGAGTTGAATGCCCATGCGCTGGCCCTCGGCGAGGATGTGCTGGCGCATCTGGGCGCTGGCGTGGGCGCTGTTGCGTTCACGAATGGCGCGCACCACGGCTTCGTTTTCCTTGAGCCGCGCGGCCAGGTGCTCGGGTGAGTTGCGCAGCATGCTGGCGCTCTGCTTGAGGGCGTTGCCGGTCTGCTGTACCACGCTCTGGAAGATCGGGTTGGTGGTCAGGGCGAACAGTGCCTCGTGGAACGCGATGTAGGCCTTGACCCCGGCTTCGCTGTCATCGGCTTCCAGGGCTTCGCGCATGTCCATCAGGGTCAGGCGCAGTTGGCCGATGTCCTGGTTGTTGGCCGATTGCGCGACCAGGCCGACGATGAACGGTTCGAGGGTGTAGCGCAGCTCCAGCACATCGGCCAGGCTGGCCGCTGCGGTACTTTCGGTGGTTGGGTCCTGGGGCGCCGCCTCGGCGTCCAGCACCAGCACCCCTTTACCCGGCAGCGCACGCACCAGGCCCAGGGTTTCCAGCACGGTCACGGCTTCGCGCAGGCTGGGGCGGCTGATGCCCAGTTGCTCGGCAAGCTCGCGCTGGCCGGGCAGCATGTCGCCGGAGCGCCACTGGCCACGGGCCAAGGCCTGGCGCAGTTTTTCCACCACTGAGTTGACGACGGTCGATGAGCTGATCACGGTTTGCTCCTGGAAGGGCCGGCGCCGGCGCCGGCCACTTTGGCTCAGAATTCCTGTTGATGGGGGTTGGCTTGCTTGCGTGGCGCAGGGGCGAAGCCGGGTTTGCCATCGAGTACGTTCTGAGCACGTTCCAGATCGATGTCCTTTTCCCAGCGGGCAATGGCCACGGTGGCCACGCAGTTGCCGATCAGGTTGGTCAGTGCCCGGCCAATGCCCATGAACCAGTCCACCGCCAGCACCAGCACCAGGCCCACCACCGGGATCGCCGGCACGGCGGTCAGGGTCGCGGCGAGGATCACCAGCGCCGAGCCTGGGATGCCGTGAGCACCCTTGGAAGTCACCAGCGACACCAGCAGGATGGTCAGCAGGTCGGTCATTTCCAGTGGCGTGCCGGTGGCATTGGCGATGAACACGATGGCCAGGGTCAGGTAGATGGAGAAACCGTCGAGGTTGAACGAGTAGCCGGTGGGGATCACCAGGCCGACGGTGGAGCTGCCGATACCCAGGTGTTCCAGCTTGCGCATGATCTGCGGCAGCACGGCGTCGGACGAAGCGGTGCCGAGGACGATGGTCAGTTCTTCACGCAGGTACTTGATGAACGGCAGCAGTTTCAGGCCCGACACGCGCATCACGGTACCCAGGATGATCAGCACGAAGCCGGCGCAGGTCAGGTAGAACAGTGCCACCAGGCCGCCCAGGTGCTGCAGCGACTCCAGGCCGTACTTGCTGGTGGTGAAGGCAATGGCACCGAACACACCGATCGGCGCCAGGCGCACGATCATGCCCATGATGCGGAAGATCACGTGGCTCAGCTCGTTGATCAGCCGCGAGATGCCGGCGGCCGATTCGCCTACCAGGTTCAGGGCGCTGCCGAACAGCACCGAGAACAGCAGCACCTGGAGGATGTTGTTGTCGGCGAAGGCACCGACCACCGAGGTCGGGATCAGGTCCATGAAGAACGCCGTGGCCCCGTGGATATGCTGACCGCGCTCGGCCAGGCCGTTGGCGTCGGCAGTGGAGAGCTGGTCAAGGTGAATGTTGGCGCCGCTGCCGATGCCGCTGCTGAAGGCGAACACCAGGCCGATGACCAGGGCGATGGTGGTCAGCACTTCGAAGTAGATCACCGATTTAAGGCCGATGCGCCCGACCTTCTTCAGGTCGCCGGCGCCGGAAATGCCGCTGACCACCACGCAAAAGACGATCAGGCCGATAAGCATCTTGATCAGCTTGATAAAGCCATCGCCTAGGGGTTTGAGTTGCAGGGAGAGGTCGGGGAAGCTGAGGCCGCAGGCGATGCCGAGGGCAAGGCCGAGCACGACTTGCAGGAAGATCGAACGCGAGCACCATTTGAGCATGGGAGTGATCTCTGATCGGTGTCCTTGCTTCGGTGCCGCACGGGGCGAAAGAGCGCAGGACTTCATTATTGTTGTGGTCTTACCGGTTTGTTCAGCGCGGGATCATAAAACCGCGAAAAATCCTACATTGCAAGGGATTTTGGCCTTACCGGTCTGACCAGTTGTGGGGCATTTGCGCAGGCCAGGCTCTAGTTCGGTGCAGAGGGGGTAAACAGCGGCGCTTTCGCGCAGGGGGAATCAGGGCGCTGGCCGGCGCGAAGGGTTTCTTTGCAATCGCCTTGCCAGGGCCCGGGGCTGTCACTGCCCGAGTGGCGGGGCCATGTGCTTGACCGCAGCCAGCTCCGGGTGAGCCACCAGCTTGTCGATGTGCAGTGCGTCGTCGTTCATCCAGCTTTCGCTCAGCACCCGATAGTGCTCCATGTCGCGGCAGCGCAGGCGCAGGCTGTAGTCGAAGTGACCGCTGATCAGCTGGCACTCGTACACCTGCGGGCAGGCCAGCATCGTGGCTTCGAAGGCCTTCTGTGCGGCGCGCCCACGCTGATTGGACAGGGCCACCAGCACCAGCAGGGACAGCCCCGGGGCGAGTTTCTGCAGGTCGATGATCGCGCCGTAGCCGCGGATCACGCCACGTCGTTCAAGCTTGCGCACGCGCTCCAGGCAGGGGCGTGGCGTGAGGTGGACCAAGGTCGAGAGCTTTTCGAAGGTGATGCGGCCATCGTGGCGCAGCACCTCGAGAATGGCTTCATCGATACGGTCCAGCGGTTGTGCATTGGCGTCCTTGGTGTCCATGCGCAGGGCTTCTTTCAAAAGTGGGCATGGACAGGGTAGGCGTAATCCGGGGCTGCTGCGCGGCCCCGGGGTTCATCAGGCGCAGGCAGTGTCTGCCTTGCGCATCGAGCGCACGCCAACCACACGCGGTTGCAGCAGAGAGTAGAGGTCTTTCGGATTCTCAAGCTTTGGCACCAGCGTTATGTCCTGGCCAATGCCCAGCATGCGCGCGGTGTCCAGCACATAGCGCAAGGCCGAGTAATCCTCCAGGGCAAATCCGACCGAGTCGAACAGGGTCACTTGCCCTGCATCCTCACGGCCTTGGACAAGCCCGGCGACCACCTGCCAGAACTCGACCACCGGCGAGTCGGCCGGCATCTGCTGGATCTCGCCTTCGACCCGGCTCTGTGGTTCGTATTCGACGGTCACCCGCGCCTGTTCCACGATGTCACGGTGCAGTTCGGTCTTGCCCGGGCAATCGCCACCCACCGCGTTCAGGTGCATGCCTGGTTCGATCATTTCCGGCGTGAGAATGGTCGCGAAGGCTTTGTCTGCAGTGACCGTGGTGACGATGTCGGCACCGCGCACCGCTTCGGCAACGGAGCTGGCAACGCTGAGTTTCAAGCCCGGGCGGCCGGCCAGGTTGGCCACCAGCTTGGCTGTGGCGGCTGGGTCGATGTCATACAAGCGGATCTCGTCGATACCCAGCAGGGTGTTGAAGGCGATGGCTTGAAACTCGCTTTGCGAGCCGTTGCCGATCAGTGCCATGCAGCGGCTGTCTTCCCGTGCCAGGTAACGGGCTGCCAGCGCCGAAGTGGCGGCCGTGCGGACCGCCGTGGTCAGGGTCATCTCGCTGAGCAGCAGCGGGGTGCCGGTGTCGACATCGGCCAGGGTGCCGAAGGCCATCACGGTGGGCAGGCCATGTTGGGTGTTCTTCGGATGGCCGTTGACGTACTTGAAGGCATACAGGCTGGCGTCTGACACCGGCATCAGCTCGATGACCCCGCCGGGCGAGTGGTTGGCCACCCGCGCACATTTCTCGAAGGCCTGCCAGCGCAGGTAGTCCTGGCGGATGTACTCGGCCATCTCCACCAGGCAGGTGGGCAGGCCTTTGCGATTGATCAGGCGGGCGAGGTCTTGCACATCGATATAGCGGGTCATGACAGGTCTCCTTGCGGCGACGCCTCCAGTGTGGGTTCTGGTGATATTGTCGGGCTTGGAGCGTGGCGATGCTGGCTGAAGCGGGGGCTGGCGGCAGCGGTTGTGGTTGATTTCGCGGCAAGCCACAGCCGAATCGGCTGTGCTCAGGTGGCGCAGCCGTGGCAGGCGGCAAGCAAGCTTGAGGCAAAAAAAAACGGCACCTGCCAGAGGTGCCGTTTTCATGTCACGCGGTTTTACGTGTGCAGCTCTTCGGCGGCATACAGCGTGTTCTCCAGCAGGCAGGCGCGGGTCATCGGCCCGACACCACCTGGAACCGGGGTGATCCAGCCGGCGCGCGGCAGGGCGGTTTCATAGACCACGTCGCCCACCAGCTTGCCATCTTCCTGGCGGTTGATGCCGACGTCGATGACGATGGCGCCTTCCTTGATCCACTCACCCTTGACCAGGCCCGGCTTGCCGGCGGCCACTACCACCAGGTCGGCGCGACCGACGTGGCCGGCCAGGTCCTTGGTGAAGCGGTGGCAGACGGTCACGGTGCAACCGCCCAGCAGCAGCTCCATGGCCATGGGGCGGCCGACGATGTTGGAGGCGCCGACGATGACCGCGTTCATGCCGTACAGATCCTGCCCGGTGCTTTCCAGCAGGGTCATGATGCCTTTGGGCGTGCACGGGCGCAGCAGCGGAATGCGCTGGGCCAGGCGGCCGATGTTGTACGGGTGGAAGCCGTCGACGTCTTTGTCGGGGCGAATGCGCTCGAGCAGCAGCGAGGCATCCAGGTGCGCTGGCAGCGGCAGCTGCAGCAGGATGCCATCAACGGCAGGGTCGTCGTTGAGGCGGTCGATCAGCTCGGCCAGCGCTTGCTGCGTGGTCTCGCTGGGCAGGTCGAATGCCTGGGAAATGAAGCCGACCTCTTCGCAGTCCTTGCGCTTGTGCGAGACATAGACTTGGGAGGCAGGGTCGGTGCCGACCAGGATCACCGCCAGGCCTGGCGTGCGCAGGCCTTGCTGGCGACGCTCCTCGACACGTTGAGCGATCTGCTTGCGCAGGTTGGCGGCGATCGCCTTGCCATCGATTAGGTGTGCAGTCATAGACGCGTGATTAACCATCGAGAAAGGAACAATAAAGAGGGCGCATTCTCGCACGACATCGTCCAAGGGCAAAGGCGGGTGGTCGGGCAAATCCCCTAAGCCCTTAAATAATTTAAATTTTTTGGAGAAAGGTGTTGACGACTTTCAGGCTCGCCTATAAGATTCGCCGCACTTGTCGGGCACAGCCTAGCACTGGTTGGCGAAGTCGGGCAGAATGAGTGGTTTAGCAGTTACCTGTTAAGGCCTCGTTCGGTTAGGCTTTAAGCTTAAGCGCCCGTAGCTCAGCTGGATAGAGCATCCGCCTTCTAAGCGGATGGTCGCAGGTTCGAGTCCTGCCGGGTGCGCCATTTAGGCAGCTTAGGCAAGCAAGTAAGGCTGTAATGCAATATGGTGGGCGTAGCTCAGTTGGTAGAGCGCTGGATTGTGATTCCAGTTGTCGTGGGTTCGATTCCCATCGTCCACCCCATATTCGACGAAGGCGCCTTTGATTGAATGATCTGGCGCCTTTGTTTTAAGCGTTACGCGGACGTGGTGAAATTGGTAGACACACTGGATTTAGGTTCCAGCGGCGCAAGCTGTAAGAGTTCGAGTCTCTTCGTCCGCACCATGCTTTAGTAAAGCTGTATCGCAACACTGCAACACCGCAAGATGGTGGGCGTAGCTCAGTTGGTAGAGCGCTGGATTGTGATTCCAGTTGTCGTGGGTTCGATTCCCATCGTCCACCCCATATTTTTCAAAGGCGCCTTGATCGTGAGATCTGGCGCCTTTGTTGTTTCTGCCGTTGCATGTCATGTGTCGCCATTGAGCCCGAGCGCCGCCCGCGCGGCGCTCTGTCTCAATGGCGCTAAAAGGCTAACGTCATAAACTTCGCAGCCATCACTCATTTCCCCCTTGTAATCCTCTGGTGGCACCCCAATAAAAGCTGTTAGATTTCAGCCGGTTGAAACACCGGCCCAGTTGGCCGGCAGAGGAATAGCCCGATGATTGCAAAAGAAGCCCGCCAGGCCCTGGCGCTGCAGCGCTTCGCTGAAGCCAACCCGCAACTGCTCGAGGAAATTCGCGAGCTGGATGCGCGTGAGCAGGCCCAGCAGATCGAGTGGGCATTCGAGGATGCCGCCGATGAGCAAGGGATTCAGCCCTGGGAGCTGGCGTTGCAGCTGATCGCCGAAAGCCCCGAGCAGCTGCATGCCATGCGCCTGGAGACCCATCGCGAGGTGGCTGAGGCGTTGGGTATGGCGTGGGAAGAGTACTGCCAGTTCAACGAGATCGACCCCGAGTAAGGCGTCGTCGCTTTTGTGCTGGCTGTTGTATCACAAGGTATTTCGGTTGCGTGCCGCCAGCGGGCGTTGCGCTGCCTTCTATATAAAGAGGCCTGGCACTTCATTGTGCGGGCCATGCAAGTTAATCGACCGGCGAGGTTTCCCGTCGTCCCGGGTGGGGTGACTTCTGGTGCGTGACTCACTAGAATGTTTGCCCTTGATTCTGGAGTCGGGCTATCGCCGGCTAACGTCTGTGCAACGAGGAATATCCATGCAAGTTTCTGTTGAAAACACTTCCGCTCTCGAGCGCCGCATGACCATCGCCGTTCCGGCCGAGCGCGTCGAGAACGAAGTCAACAAGCGTCTGCAACAGACTGCCAAGCGCGCCAAGGTCGCGGGCTTCCGCCCAGGCAAGGTGCCGATGAGCGTGATCCGTCAGCGTTTTGAGGCCGATGCCCGCCAAGAGGCTTTCGGTGACCTGGTCCAGGCTTCCTTCTACGAAGCCATCGTCGAGCAGAAGCTGAACCCGGCTGGCGCTCCGGCCGTTGAGCCGAAGTCCTTCGAGAAGGGCAAGGACCTGGAATTCGTTGCCATCTTCGAAGTGTTCCCGGAGTTCACCGTTGCCGGCTTCGACTCGATCAATGTCGAGCGCCTGAGCGCCGAAGTGGCCGACGCCGACCTGGACAACATGCTGGAAGTCCTGCGCAAGCAGAACACCCGCTTCGAGGCCGTCGAGCGCGCTGCGCAGAACGACGACCAGGTCAACATCGACTTCGTCGGCAAGGTCGACGGTGAAGTGTTCGCCGGTGGTTCCGCCAAGGGCACCCAGCTGGTACTGGGTTCCGGCCGCATGATCCCTGGCTTCGAAGACGGCCTGGTTGGCGCCAAGGCGGGTGAAGAGCGCGTTGTCAACGTGACCTTCCCTGAGGACTACCAGAACCTGGACCTGGCTGGCAAGGCCGCCGAGTTCACCATCACCGTCAACAGCGTTTCGGCACCTGCGCTGCCAGAGCTGAACGAAGAATTCTTCGCCCAGTTCGGCATCAAAGAGTCGACCCTGGAAGGCTTCCGCACCGAAGTTCGCAAGAACATGGAGCGTGAACTGCGCCAGGCGATCAAGACCAAGGTCAAGAACCAGGTCATGGACGGTCTGCTGGCCGCCAACCCGATCGAAGTGCCGAAGGCTCTGCTGGAGAACGAAGTCAACCGTCTGCGCGTGCAGGCTGTTCAGCAGTTCGGTGGCAACATCAAGCCTGAGCAACTGCCGGCCGAGCTGTTCGAAGAGCAAGCCAAGCGCCGTGTGGTGCTGGGCCTGATCGTCGCCGAAGTGGTCAAGCAGTTCGAGCTGAAGCCGGACGAAGGCAAGGTTCGCGAAATGATCGAAGAAATGGCTTCGGCTTACCAAGAGCCTGAGCAGGTCATCTCCTGGTACTACAAGAACGACCAGCAACTGAACGAAGTTCGTTCGGTTGTGCTGGAAGAACAAGTTGTAGATACTGTTCTGCAGAAAGCGACTGTGACCGACAAGTCGGTCTCGTACGAAGATGCCGTAAAGCCAGCACAGGCTCCTGCCGAAGCTGAGTAATACGGTTCTCTCGTAGGAAACCCCACAAGCCAGCCTTCGAGCTGGCTTGTGCGTTATCAAGCCATGACTATTTGGGAGTGAGCGCAGGACATGTCCCGCAATTCTTATATTCAGCAGAGCTCTGACATCCAGGCCGCAGGCGGCTTGGTCCCGATGGTTATCGAGCAGTCCGCCCGTGGCGAACGCGCCTATGACATCTACTCGCGCCTGTTGAAGGAGCGAGTGATCTTCCTGGTGGGCCCTGTAGAAGACTACATGGCCAACCTGGTAGTGGCGCAGATGCTTTTCCTTGAGGCGGAAAACCCGGACAAGGATATCCATCTTTACATCAACTCCCCAGGTGGTTCGGTGACGGCTGGCATGTCGATCTACGACACCATGCAGTTCATCAAGCCGGACGTGTCGACCATCTGCATCGGCCAGGCCTGCAGCATGGGTGCCTTCCTGTTGACCGCTGGTGCCAAGGGCAAGCGTCACTGCCTGCCTAACTCGCGGGTGATGATTCACCAGCCGCTGGGCGGCTTCCAGGGCCAGGCTACCGACATCCAGATCCACGCCCAGGAAATTCTCAGCATCAAGGCACGTCTCAATGAGTTGTTGGCCTACCACACAGGCCAGGACCTCGAGACCATCCAGCGTGATACTGAGCGTGACAACTTCATGAGCGCCTCGCGCGCGGCCGAGTACGGTCTGATCGACTCGGTATACGACAAGCGGCAACTGGCCTCCTGAACCCAGGTGCCAGAGCAGGTAGGTGCGCAAAGTGCCTACCTGCGGACTTGAAAAAGCCCGCAATTGCCTTCATCTTGTGTTGCAAGCCTACCGGATTGGATCGATCGAATGACTGACACCCGTAACGGCGAGGACAGCGGCAAATTGCTTTATTGCTCCTTCTGCGGCAAAAGCCAGCACGAAGTGCGCAAACTGATTGCCGGGCCCTCGGTATTTATCTGCGACGAGTGCGTCGACCTGTGCAACGACATCATCCGTGAGGAGGTGCAGGAAGCCCAGGCCGAGAGCAGTGCGCACAAATTGCCTTCGCCGAAAGAAATCAGCGGCATCCTGGACCAATACGTCATTGGCCAAGAGCGCGCGAAGAAGGTGCTCGCGGTAGCGGTGTACAACCACTACAAGCGCCTGAATCAGCGTGACAAGAAGGGCGACGAAGTCGAACTCGGCAAAAGCAATATCCTGCTCATCGGGCCTACCGGCTCGGGCAAGACCCTGCTCGCCGAAACCCTTGCACGCCTGTTGAACGTACCGTTCACCATTGCGGACGCCACCACCCTGACCGAAGCCGGTTATGTGGGTGAGGACGTCGAGAACATCATTCAGAAACTGCTGCAGAAGTGCGACTACGACGTGGAAAAGGCCCAGATGGGCATTGTCTACATCGACGAAATCGACAAGATCTCGCGCAAGTCGGACAACCCGTCCATCACCCGTGACGTTTCGGGTGAGGGCGTGCAGCAGGCGCTGCTGAAGCTGATTGAAGGCACCGTTGCTTCGGTTCCGCCGCAGGGCGGCCGCAAGCACCCGCAACAGGAATTCCTGCAGGTCGATACCCGCAACATCCTGTTCATTTGCGGTGGCGCCTTCTCTGGCCTGGAAAAGGTCATCCAGAACCGCTCCACCAAGGGTGGCATCGGTTTTGGCGCCGAAGTACGCAGCAAGGAAGAGGGCAAGAAGGTCGGTGAATCGCTGCGCGAAGTCGAGCCGGACGATCTGGTCAAGTTTGGCCTGATCCCTGAGTTCGTCGGCCGTCTGCCGGTGCTGGCGACCCTCGACGAGCTGGACGAGGCTGCGCTGATGCAGATCCTCACCGAGCCGAAGAATGCCCTGACCAAGCAGTACGCCAAGCTGTTCGAGATGGAAAGCGTGGACCTCGAGTTCCGCACCGACGCCCTCAAGGCCGTCGCGCGCAAGGCCCTGGAGCGCAAGACTGGCGCCCGTGGCCTGCGCTCGATCCTCGAAGGCGTGCTGCTCGACACCATGTACGAGATTCCTTCGCAGAAGGATGTCAGCAAGGTGGTGATCGACGAGAGCGTCATCGAAGGCACCTCGCAGCCGCTGATGATCTACGAGAACAGCGAGCCGCAAGCCAAGGCCGCGCCAGACGCCTGATTTCAGGTAAAAGCCGGTTGATGGCAGCAAGCAAGAAGGGGCCCTACGGGCCCCTTTCTGCTTTTCCTATGCAAGCGCTTGTAATTTCCCAAGCGTGCCCCCACATTAGGTCCAAGCATCATTTCCACCGGTTTCCGGCCATAAGGCCGCTGTAGAGGCGAAATCATGAAGACCACCCTCGACTTGCCTCTTTTGCCATTGCGCGATGTCGTCGTCTATCCGCACATGGTCATCCCACTGTTCGTGGGGCGTGAGAAGTCTATCGAAGCCCTTGAGGCCGCGATGACGGGCGAGAAGCAGATTCTGCTGCTGGCCCAGAAGAACCCTGCCGATGACGATCCAGGCGAAGACGCCCTGTATCGGGTCGGTACCGTCGCTACCGTATTGCAACTGCTGAAGCTGCCCGATGGCACCGTGAAGGTGCTGGTCGAGGGCGAGCAGCGCGGTGCGGTCGAACGCTTCACCGAAGTAGAAGGGCACATCCGTGCCGAAGTTTCCCTGATCGACGAAACCGACGCCGCCGAACGCGAGTCGGAGGTCTTCGTGCGTACGCTGCTGTCGCAATTCGAGCAGTACGTGCAACTGGGCAAGAAAGTCCCTGCCGAAGTCCTGTCGTCGCTGAACAGCATCGAAGAGCCCGGGCGCCTGGTCGATACCATGGCCGCGCACATGGCGCTGAAGATCGAGCAAAAGCAGGAAATCCTCGAGATCGTCGACCTGGCGACCCGTGTCGAGCACGTGCTGGCATTGCTGGATGCCGAAATCGACCTGTTGCAGGTCGAAAAGCGCATCCGTGGCCGAGTCAAGAAGCAGATGGAGCGTAGCCAGCGCGAGTACTACCTGAATGAGCAGATGAAGGCCATTCAGAAAGAGCTCGGCGATGGTGACGAAGGCCACAACGAAGTCGAAGAGCTGAAAAAGCGCATCGAAGGCGCTGGCCTGCCGAAGGACGCCCTGGCCAAGGCTCAGGCCGAGCTGAACAAGCTCAAGCAGATGTCGCCGATGTCTGCCGAGGCTACTGTGGTGCGGTCCTACCTCGACTGGCTCGTGCAGGTACCGTGGAAGGCCCAGAGCAAAGTGCGCCTGGACCTGGCCAAGGCCGAAGAGATTCTCGATGCCGACCACTATGGCCTGGAAGAGGTCAAGGAGCGCATCCTTGAGTACCTCGCCGTGCAGAAGCGGGTGAAAAAGATCCGCGGCCCGGTTCTGTGCCTGGTTGGCCCACCTGGCGTGGGCAAGACCTCGCTGGCCGAGTCGATCGCTGCCGCGACCAACCGCAAGTTCGTGCGCATGGCCTTGGGTGGCGTGCGTGACGAGGCCGAGATTCGTGGTCACCGTCGGACCTACATCGGTTCGATGCCTGGCCGCCTGATCCAGAAGATGACCAAGGTGGGTGTGCGCAACCCGCTGTTCCTGCTCGACGAGATCGACAAGATGGGCAGCGACATGCGGGGCGACCCGGCCTCGGCGCTGCTGGAAGTGCTCGACCCGGAGCAGAACCACAATTTCAACGACCATTACCTGGAAGTCGATTACGACCTCTCGGACGTGATGTTCCTGTGCACCTCGAACTCGATGAACATTCCGCCGGCGCTGCTCGACCGCATGGAAGTCATCCGCCTGCCGGGTTACACCGAGGACGAGAAGATCAACATTGCGGTCAAGTACCTGACGCCCAAGCAGGTCAAGGCCAACGGCTTGAAGGTCGAAGAGCTGGACATCGACGTCTCGGCGATTCGCGACATCATCCGTTTTTACACCCGCGAAGCGGGTGTGCGTGGCCTGGAGCGCCAGATCGCCAAGGTCTGCCGCAAGGTAGTCAAGGAACATACCGGGCAGAAACAGGTCAAGGTCAAGGTTACCAGCGAGCAGCTCGAGCACCTGCTCGGCGTGCGCAAGTTCCGCTACGGCCTGGCCGAGCAGCAGGATCAGATCGGCCAGGTCACCGGCCTTGCCTGGACCCAGGTGGGCGGCGAATTGCTGACCATCGAGTCTGTGGTCATCCCCGGCAAGGGCCAGCTGATCAAGACGGGCTCGCTGGGTGATGTCATGGTCGAATCGATCACAGCCGCACAGACCGTGGTCCGCAGCCGCGCGCGCAGCCTGGGGATTGCCGCCGACTTCCACGAGAAGCACGACGTGCATATCCACATGCCTGAAGGCGCCACGCCGAAGGATGGCCCGAGCGCCGGTATTGGCATGTGCACCGCGCTGGTGTCGGCGCTGACGCAGATTCCGGTACGTGCCGACGTGGCCATGACCGGTGAAATCACCCTGCGTGGTCAGGTATTGGCCATCGGCGGGTTGAAGGAAAAACTGCTGGCCGCACACCGGGGCGGGATCAAGACGGTGATCATTCCCGAGGAGAATGTTCGCGATTTGAAGGAAATTCCGGAAAATATCAAACAGGATCTGCAGATCAAACCGGTCAAATGGATTGACGAAGTCCTGCAAATTGCGCTGCAATACGCCCCGGAGCCCTTGCCAGATGTGGCTCCGGAGATTGTCGCGAAAGATGACAAACGCGACGGCGATGCTAAGGAAAGAATCAGCACGCATTAGTAGTTTTTGGCCGGGGGGCTTTCCTTGACAGTTTTTTCGGGGCCTTGCTATAAAGCGGCACGCTATTGTCAAACTGCCACCCGGGACACGTTTCATACGCTTTTCATTACATACTTAGAAACAAACTCAATAGAGAAAAAAGGGGACTTAGAGTGAACAAGTCGGAACTGATTGACGCTATCGCCGCATCTGCTGACATCCCGAAAGCTGTAGCCGGCCGCGCGCTGGACGCAGTCATTGAATCCGTTACCGGTGCCCTGAAGCAAGGTGACGATGTGGTACTGGTTGGCTTCGGTACCTTCTCGGTCAAGGATCGCGCCGAGCGCACCGGCCGTAACCCACAAACCGGCAAGGCGATCAAGATCGGGGCTGCCAAGGTTCCAGGCTTCAAGGCTGGCAAAGGCCTGAAAGACGCCGTCAACTAAGTCGTCTCTTTCAGCCGGACCTGGCCTGGCCAGCTCCGAGCACGCTGACGGCGGGCCGCAAACGTTCCCGCCTGACACGTTTGCTAAGAAAAGGCGCATCCTCGGATGCGCCTTTCTTTTATCAGGATTCTACCCACGCTCCGCGGTTGTCGACGCAGTGGTACAGCCGTTTCTGGGGGACGCATGCTGCAAAATATCAGGGACAATTCACAAGGTTGGATTGCCAAGACCATCATTGGCCTCATCGTCGTGTTGATGGCGTTGACCGGCTTCGAAGCCATTTTCAAGGCCGCCACCCACAGCCAGGACGCGGCGAAGGTAAACGGCGACACCATCAGCCAGAATGAGCTGAGCCAGGCCGCCGACATGCAGCGCCGCCAGCTGATGCAACAGCTGGGCAAGGATTTTGACCCAGCACTGCTGGATGAAAAGCTGCTGCGCGATGCTGCGCTCAAAGGCCTGATCGATCGCAAACTGCTGCTGCAGGGTGCCGAAGACGCCAAGTTCGCCTTCTCCGAAGCCGCGCTGGATCAGGTGATTCTGCAGACGCCGGAATTCCAGGTCGATGGCAAGTTCAGCGCCGATCGTTTCGACCAGGTCATCCGCCAGATGGGTTACGGCCGCATGCAGTTCCGCGACATGCTCGCGGAAGAGATGCTGATTGGCCAGTTGCGTACCGGTATTGCCGGCAGCAGCTTCGTCACCGATCAGCAGGTTGACGCTTTTGCCCGCCTGGAAAACCAGACCCGCGACTTCGCTTCCCTGACCTTCAAGGCCAACCCGGCTGCGGTCAAGGTCAGCGATGACGAGGTCAAGGCGCATTACGACCAGCACGCCAAGGAGTTCATGACGCCGGACCAGGTGGTCATCGACTACATCGAGCTGAAGAAGTCGGCGTTCTTCGACCAGGTCAAGGTCACCGACGAAGAGCTCAAGGCCCAGTACGAGAAGGAAGTCGCCAACCTCGCCGAGCAGCGCCATGCCGCGCATATCCTCATCGAGGTCAACGACAAGGTCACCGACGCTCAGGCCAAGGCCCGCGCCGAAGAGGTCGAACAGCGTCTGGCCAAGGGTGAAGATTTCGCCAAGCTGGCCAAGGAGTTCTCCCAGGATCCAGGTTCTGCCAGCAATGGTGGTGACCTCGGCTTCGCTGGCCCGGGCGTGTATGACCCGGCCTTCGAAGACGCCCTGTACAAGCTCAACGACGGCCAGGTATCGGCCCCGGTGCGCACCGAGTTCGGCTACCACCTGATCAAGCTGCTGGGCAAGCAGGCGCCGGAAGTGCCAAGCTTCGCCAGCCTGAAGGACAAGCTGACCCGCGACCTGAAGACCCCGCTGGTCGAGCAGCGTTACGTCGACGCCAGCAAGCAGCTGCAGGATGCTGCCTACGAGGCTTCCGACCTGGCCCAGCCCGCTCAGGACCTGAACCTCAAGGTGCAGACCTCCGCCCCGTTCGGCCGTGAAGGCGGCGAGGGCATCACGGCCAACCGTGGCGTGATCCAGGCCGCGTTCTCCGAAGAGGTGATGGATGAAGGTGCCAACAGCACCGCCATCGAGCTCGACCCGGAAACCACCGTGGTGCTGCGCGTCAAGGAGCACCGCAAGCCGGAGCAACTGCCGCTGCAGGCCGTGGCCAAGAACATCAGCGAACACCTGGCCAAGGAGAAGGCGACTGCCGAACTCAAGACCAAGGCGGACAAGCTGATCGCTGGCCTGCGTGACGGTTCCATCGCTGCCGCTGGTGCTCACGACGGTCAGGAGTGGAAGGCGCACGAGGCTGTGACCCGTGGTCAGGACGGTATCGACCCGGCCGAGCTGCAGGCGCTGTTCCGCCTGGCCAAGCCGCAAGCCAAGGACAAGCCGGTGTACGGCAGTGTGGTCCTGGCCGACGGCAGCCTGGTCGTGCTGCAGCTCAAAGGCGTCAATGAAGGCGCTGCCGCCAGCGACGAGGAGAAGCAGCAGATCCGCCGCTACCTTGCATCGCGTGCTGGCCAGCAGGACTTCGCGGCCTACCGCAAGCAGCTGGAAGGCACTGCCGACATCACCCGCTACTGAGTGATGGACGCATGATGAAACAGGCCGCTTGATGCGGCCTGTTTCATTTCTGCCGTCTGTACCGGCCTCTTCGCGGGTAAGCCCGCTCCCACAGGTAAAGCGCAGGGCTCAAGTCCTGCACAGTACCTGTGGGAGCGGGTTTACCCGCGAAGAGGCTGGCACAGGCAGCCCAAAACCTAGCGTTTTTCGCCCTCGTAATTATCCAGCGTATCCCGCGCAATCTCCCGCCCCAAGGCAATCAGTTCCGGCGCCTTGTAGAACTCGAAAAAGCGGCACACCCGCTTGGGCACGTTGATCAGTACATCCGGCGGATACCCGGCAATCTTGTACTGCGCCAGCGAAGTCTGCATCACCTCGAAGCTCTGGTTGATCAGGTCGAGCAGTGAGGCTGGCCCGACGTTGTCGATGATGAACGAGCCGGTCGCCGATTTCGGCGCACCTTCACGCTCGGGCGCTGCTGCGGGTTGCTGGGCCTCGGGATCGGCCGCGTCGGCCAGCCACGGATTGGGCGGTGCCAGCCCTTCGGCGACGATCTCCTGCTCGATGCGAATCAGCTCCTCGGCCGGCTTGCGGCGAAACGGCAGCCGCGAGCCGAGTGAGCTGAGCAGTGCTTCGAAGCGCATCTTGAATGCCGCCGGCCGTTCGATCACGGGCAATTGATACTGCTTCTGGTTGGTGCTGTTGAGATTGACCGCAATGATCAGGTCGCAATGGCTGGAGACCACCGGCACGATCGGCAAGGGGTTGAGGATGCCACCATCGACCAGCATGCGATTGCCCTGCATCACTGGGGTGAACAGGCTGGGTATCGCCGCCGAAGCACGCATGGCCTGGTGCAGGCAGCCTTCCTGGAACCAGATTTCCTGCTGGTTGGTAAGGTCGGTGGCGACCGCCGTGTAGGGGATGCGTAGCTGTTCGATGTTGATCTCGCCAACGATCTTGCGAATCTGGCCGAACACCTTGTCACCACGGATGGCACCGAGGCGGAAGCTGACATCGACCAGGCGAAGCACATCCAGATAGTCCAAGCTTTCGATCCAGTTGCGGTACTCGTCGAGTTTGCCAGCTGCGTAGATGCCGCCAATCACCGCCCCCATGGAACAGCCAGCGACGCAGGCGATGTCGTAGCCGCGCCGTTCGATTTCCTCGATCACGCCGATATGGGCATACCCACGAGCGCCTCCTGATCCCAACACCAATGCCACGCGTTTGCTCATGAGCTTCCCTCGACTTGTACAACCATGGTCCTACAATGCGCTCATTGCTGCCTGTGCTTCAATCCAGAGCGTGCTGAACTACTCTAAGCAAAGCATATCGAACCGGGCACTTTTCAGTTGCACGGGCGTCGAACAGCCACTCTTTTGACCTTTGAGGTATTACCGATGAAAGCCTGGATCTGCCTTCCACTGATCGCCCTGGCCCTTGCTGGCTGCGCGGGCAAGACGGCCTACCGTGACAGCTGCGCGACTCAGCTGGATGCCGCCTGGAAGGAGCTGGACCTGGCCAAGGCCGAAGGCTTCGCCGGTACTGTCAGCTATTCCAAGGCCCTGTCGCTGCTGACCGGTGCCAAGACCCAGCAGCAGTTCGAAGGGTACGAAGGGTGCACCCACAAATCCGAAAAGGCCCGTTTCTACATTCGTGAGTCGCGCGCCGGGCGCTGACCGAGGAGCGTCACATGTCCGCCATGCTCGATCATGTCGTTGCCCAGTTACTGGCCTTGCAGGTGCGCCTGCTGGCATGCCGCGAGCGCCTGGCCGCCGATACCGACAGCGAGGCCCTGCACGACCTGCGCACCAGCCTGCGGCGTCTGCGCAGCCTGCTGCGGCCGTTGCAGGGGCTGCCTGGGGTCGAGCAGCTGGAGGAGGCGGCCAAGTCATTGGGCACATTGACGACACCGCTGCGTGATCGTGAGGTGCTGGCAGCGGAACTCATCCGGCGTGGCCATGCCCAGGCCGGTCAACGGCGCCTGGCAGGGCGTGACAAGACATTCGCCAGCGTTGCCTCCAGCCCGCAGCTGACCCGGGTGCTGGCAATTGTCGATGCGTTCCCGCTGTTTCTGCGGGCAGCGGATCGCGAGGGGCTGGCCAGGTCGCTGGACAAACGTATCGACAAGCGGCTGGTCAAGCAGTGGCACAAGCTGCGTGAGGCCCTGGAGGATCCCGACCATGATCGCCATCGCTTGCGCCTGCTCATCAAGCGTGCGCGTTATGGCGATGAGGCCTATCCGCAGCTCGATCATGCCGGCAAGAAGCTGCAGCGCCTGCTGAAGAAGGCGCAGGGCGATCTGGGGGATTGGCATGACCGCTTGCAGTGGTTGCTGCAGGCCAAGGATCACCCTGACCTAGCGCCTTGCAAGGTCGACTGGGCGCAGGAGCTGCACGAGGCCGAGCGCCAGTCGGATGTCACCCTGGACGCGCTGCAGGCGGCACTCAAGCGGCGTTAGCCCGGTAAATGACCGATTTGCGGGCTGATCGACAGGGGTTTGCTGGCTAGTATTGGCGGACCTTTCGCTTTACAGCCAGGAGCCAGGAGCCGGCCGATGAATTTCAACCAGTTGCTCAACGCCGTGCGGGAAACTCCCGACGCAGTCAGCATTCCGCCCAGCTGGGCACAGGGGCGTGCCGTGTTCGGTGGCCTGATGGCGGCCATGGTTTACGAAAGCATGCGTCTGAAGCTCTCCGATGCTCGCCCGGTGCGTTCGCTGGCCATCAGCTTCGTCAGCCCGGCTGCGGCGGATGTGCCCATACGTTTCGAGGTCGAGGTGCTGCGCGAGGGCAAGGCGGTCACCACACTGCTGGGCCGGGCCATTCAAGAGGGCCAGGTGGTGACGCTGGTGCAGGGGAATTTTGGTGCGGGCCGGCCATCGGTGGTCAATGTTGCGGCTGCACCCGCAGCGGAAATGAAACCACTCGAGCACGCGGCGCCGGAGTTGCCCTACATCAAGGGCATTACCCCGGAGTTCATGCGCCATGTCGCTTTGCGTTGGGCGGTGGGAGGCTTGCCGTTCAGTGGCAATCAATCGCGCCACATGGGCGGCTGGGTGCGCTTGCGCGATGTAGCCGAAGAACAGGTAAACGAGGCGCACCTGCTGGCACTGGTAGATGCCTGGCCGCCGAGCCTGATGCCGTTCCTCAAGCAGCCGGCGGCGGGCAGTACGCTTACCTGGACCATCGAGTTCATCCAGCCGACGCCGCAGCTGTCGACGCTGGACTGGTGCCGCTACCGTGTGGAGACCGAGCACGCGCGCGATGGCTACGGGCATGCAGCCGCAGCGTTGTGGACGGCGGGCGGTGAATTGCTGGCCTTGAGCCGGCAGACGGTCACCGTCTTCGCCTGAGCATCAATGCCGGTGTTTATGCCGCTCGCGCCAGGCTTTCCACCAGGCGCCGCTGAGGACAAAGCGCGGGAAGGTGATGAACTGCTCGGTCAGCAGCCGCTGCATGGCGTCCTTGCGGTTGGCGAACGGTTCGGGCTGTTCGGCTTCCAGGCGGTGCCCGTGGCGCTGCAGGCCCAGGCCTGCGATCAGGGCAATCACGCCGACGGCAATCTGGCCCAGGTCCAGGGCGAACAGGCCTGACAGCACCAGCAACGCACCGAGGATGAACAGCGGCACGGCAATCAGGTGCAACACCAGGTTGGTCGGGTGCCGGTGATTGTGGTGGTAGCCACGCCATTGCCAGGCGTGCAGATTGGGTAGTCGCTTGCTCATGGGCATTTCCTCGCGGTCATGCCCAAAGCTTAGTGCGACCCCGGGGGCGGGGCCAATCGAGGCTGGCTATGGCGACTATAGCTTGAGCTGGCCAATGGCTTTGCTCAGCGCGCCGGCAAGGTTTGCCAGTTCGGTGCTGGTGGTGGCCGAGCCGACGGTCTGCTGCACGGTCTGTTCGGTGACATCGCGGATGCTCACCACCGCGCGGTTCATCTCTTCGGCTACCTGGCTTTGTTGCTCGGCAGCGACGGCAATCTGCGTGTTGCTCTCGCGCATCTGTGCGACCGCGCCGGTAATCTCGGCCAGCGCCGCGCCGGCCTCCTGCGCCTGCCGCACACAGTCGTCGGCCTTGTACGAACTTTCCTGCATGAACTCCACGGCATCGCGGGTGCCGGCCTGGAGGTCGGCGACCATGCGGGTGATTTCGTCGGTGGACGTTTGCACGCGCTTGGCCAGGTTGCGCACCTCGTCGGCGACCACGGCAAAACCACGGCCCAGATCGCCCGCGCGGGCAGCTTCGATGGCAGCATTGAGTGCCAGCAGGTTGGTCTGCTCGGCAATGCTGTGGATGACTCCGACCACGCTGTTGATCTTCTGGCTGTCGTCGGCGAGCTGACGAATCATTTCGGCGGTTTGCTGTACGCCGGTGGAGAGCCCAGAGATGGAATCCTGTACCCGGCTGACCACGTCCTTGCCGCTGCCGGCGAGGGTGTCGGCGGTCTGCGACAAGTCGCGAGTGGCGCCGGCATGCTGGGCAATATGGTGCACGGTGGCGGACATTTCGTTGATCGCTGTGGCGGCCTGGTCGGTCTCGCTCTGTTGGCCGAGCATGCCGTGGCGCACTTCGTTCATGCTCGCGGCCAGGCGCGCGGCACCGGAGTCCAGTTGCGCAGCGGTGTGGGCTACGGTGCCGACCACGCGGTGGTAGGTAGCCTGCATGGCATTGAAGGCACCGGCCATCTGGCCGACTTCGTCGCCGCAGGCCAAGGGGACGCGGGCCGACAGGTCGCCGGTTTTTTCCACGTGCAGCATCACGTCCTTGAGGGTATTGAGCTGGCTGAGCAGGAAGCGGATCAGCAGCTGCGAGGCACCGAGCATCGCCAGCATCAGGATCAGCACGCAGAAGGCGTAGTTGCTGAAGCGGTCGAGGAACACCTGGCGCAGGCTAGGCGCGGCTGCCAGCACGGCCAGTTGCTGGTCGCCATGGCGAAGCACCTGGGCGCCGCGCACCGGGTTGTCGCCGAGGATCCAGGCGGCTGGCAAGGCAACCCAGCCTTGCCCGTTGGCCAGGGCTTCGAGGTTTTCGCCCGCGTAAGTCGGGGTCTGGCCAGGTTGCCAGGCAATCAGGTTGGCCTGGTGGGGCAGGGGCTGCCCGGCGGGCCAGGCCGCCAGCAGTTCGGCCTGGGCTTGGGCCTGGGCCTGCGCGCCATCGGCGCGGGCACGTTGCTCCAGGTGCACCGCATAAAGCACCAGCAGCAACGTCGTGACAAAGGCCACCGCGTTGACGGCCCAGAATTTGTACTTCAGGGAAATATTGCTAAGCCAGGCACCCATGGGTAGGTCTTCTCTGAGTTGAGCGGAAACATTATTGGCAAGGTGCCATCATTGTGCCCACTCACACGAGAAGCGCTCATGACATGGGTCAAGGAAGTTGGAAGAAGGCTTTGGCCGTAGCGCTGGTGTGCAGGGCGCAGTGCTCGAGGCTTTCGTTGCGATGCAGCGCCACTTCGCGCAGCACCTCGGTCAAGAATGCCGGCTCGTTGCGGCCGTTTTTCGGCTTCGGTCGCAGGCTGCGTGGCAGCAGGTACGGCGCGTCGCTCTCCAGCATCAGCCGGCCCTCGGCAATGTTGCTTACCAGTGGGTGCAAGTGGGTGCCACGACGCTCGTCGCAGATCCAGCCGGTGATGCCGATGTGCAGGTCCATGTCCAGGTAGGCGAACAAGGCTTCCCGTTCACCAGTGAAGCAATGCACCACGGCGGCTGGCAGGTGGTCGCGGTAATCCTTGAGGATGGCCAGCAGGCGCTCGCTGGCATCACGCTCATGCAGAAACACCGGCAGGCGCAGTTCGGCCGCCAGGGCCAGCTGGGCTTCCAGGGCTTTTTCCTGCAGTGGGCGGGGGGAAAAGTCGCGGTTGAAGTCCAGCCCGCATTCGCCCACGGCACGTACCCGTGCCTCACCCAACAACTGGCGCAGTTGCCGCTCGCTGTTGCCATCCCATGACTTGGCATCGTGCGGGTGCACGCCGGCCGTGGCGAACAGGTGCTGGCCATTGCCATCGAGCTGATGGCACCGTTCCAATGCCTGTTCGCTGACCTCCAGGCTGGTGCCGGTCAGGACCATCTGTTGCACACCGGCCTCGATGGCGCGCTCGACGATGGCGGCCTGCTGGCCGTGGAAACTGCTGTTGGTCAGGTTGACGCCGATATCGATCAGTTGCATGGTGCTACCTCGTGCCGCGGGGCGGCCAGCATAGCAAAAAGCGTGATATTCGGAAAAAACCAAGAACTTCAGGCGCTTGCCCTGGTCTTTTACCGTCACTTCTCAAGATCGCGCGTGACACCATGGCTGCCGCCCACCGACCACGGACACGATTTCGCATGCTCCGATACCTGCTGACCCTGTTGCTGATGCTTGGGCTGACCACGGTCGGCCCGGCCTACGCACGCCTGCCGGGGCCACAGCAGAATGTGCCAGCGAGCAAGGACCGTGACTTGCAGCAGATCCGCAGCAGCAAGGTGTTGCGCGTACTGGTCAACCAGAGCCGCAACAGTTCGGGCGAGATCAAGGGCGAGCCGGTGGGAATCGAGTATTACCGGCTGCGCGGGCTCGAGCACTACCTTAATGCCCGGGCCGGTGACGGTCAGCAGATCCGCTTGAAGATCATTCCGCGGGCCAAGGAGCAATTGCTGGGCGCCTTGCAGCGCGGTGAGGGTGACCTGGCCGCGCCGGGCGAATTGCTCGACCCGGCGGTGACGGGTGGGGTCAACAGCAGTGCGCCGGTACTCGACCACGTGCCGTTGCTGCTGGTCGGGCGCAAGGGCGAGCGCAGCTATACCCGTGCCGAGCAACTGTCCGGGCGTACGGTGGCATTGACCAGCGCGAGCGCGGCAGGGGCAGTGATCCAGCAGCTCAACCAGCAACTGGCGTTGCGTAAGCGGCCTCCGATCAAGATCGAATGGGTCGATTCGACCCTGGCGGTGGAAGATGTGCTGGAAATGGTCCAGGCCGGCATCTATCCATTGACCATGGTAGAGCGCCCGATCGCCCAGCGCTGGGCCAGGGTCATGCCAAACCTGCGCCTGGACAACCGGGTGCAACTGGGGCAGGCGCAGGCCATGCGCTGGTATGTGCGGCGTGATGCGACCCTGTTGCTGGCCACGGTGGACCGCTTTCTCCAGGGGTATCGAGCACCAGAAAACCAGGATGCAGCCTTCGAGCGCATCTACCGGCGCCAATACCGCGTGCACAACCCTTTGGCGCGCAAGGACCGACAACGCCTGAATGCACTGCGCCCGGTGTTGCAGAAACATGGCGAGGCGCAGCAGATCGACTGGCTCAACCTGGCGGCCCTGGCCTTCAAGGAATCGACCCTGAACCCTGCGGCGCGTGGTAGCGGCGGGGCACACGGGCTGATGCAGATCACCCCATCGGCTGCGCAGCGGGTGGGGGTCAGCGATACCGGCTCGGTCGATGGCAATGTCCAGGCCAGTGCCCGCTACCTGGCGCTGATCCGTCGCAAGTTCTTTGCCAGCCCGAAAATCAACGAGCGCGAGCGAATGGCGTTTGTGCTGGCAGCCTACAACCTTGGCCCGGAGCGGGTACAGGCCATGCGCGCCGAGGCCCGCAAGCGCGGCCTCAATGGTAATCAATGGTTCTTCCAGACCGAGCGCATCGCCATGGAGCAGGTCGGCATGGGGCCGGTCAACTTCGTTAACAGCGTCAACAAGTACTTCCTTGCGTTCAACCGCGAGCGCACGGCACTGGAGCGCGTGGTCACTCGCTGACAAATCAAATTTGTCGATTGTTATGTTGGGTTTTTTGCGATTTTCATATCTATTTATTGGATTATGATGGCGCTCATCCCAACACAACATTCCGGTTTCAAGGACGCTTCGACATGAACAACGCCATCAACAAACTGTTCCACACCCACGCTGGCCTGGGCCTGAGCGTGATTCGCATCCTGGTCGGTGTGATCTTCATGGCGCATGGTGCGCAGAAATTGTTCGGTCTGTTCGGCGGCTACGGTCTGGAAGGCACCGGCCAATGGATGGAAAGCATCGGCCTGGCACCGGGCTACCTGATGGCGCTGTTGTCCGGTAGCGCCGAGTTCTTTGGCGGCCTGGCCCTGGTGGTCGGCCTGCTGGCTCGCCCGGCCGCACTGGCACTGACGGTGACCCTGGTCGTGGCGATCTTCTCGGTACACATCAACAACGGCCTGTTCATGTCCAACAACGGCTATGAGTTCGCCCTGGCGCTGCTGGCCGGCACCGTGGCGGTACTGATCGAAGGTGCGGGCCGCTGGTCCCTCGACCGCCTGATCGCCCGCTGACAGGTCGCAAGCCGCAAGCTGCAAGCCCCAAGCCGAAACGCATTTCAGCTTGGGGCTTGCAGCTTGCGGCTTGTCGCTCTAGCATACCGCCTGCGCCGATTTAAACAGCTACTTGCGGGGCGCGGGACTGGCCCCTTTGCGGGTCGTCCGAAATACCGCTAAAGCGCTGGTTCGGTGACGCCTCCCACCGCTGCCCAGCGGGATTCGCGAGGCGGAGAGAAACTCCATGAGTTGCCCACGTACCAGTGTCTGTTTGAGCCCACTGCCTGCCAGCCAGGCTTCCCGCACACCGCGCATTCTGCTCGGTGGCCAGCATCAGCCCACTCTTTTGCGTCATCTTGAAGGCTTGTCGCGCCGCAAGGGGCAGGCCCGCGCCTTTCTCATCCAGTTCGCCGAAGATGCGTGCCGCCTGGAGCAGTTCGGCACTGACCGCTTCGACCTGGCAGTGATCCAGGCGCCAGTCGGCGAAGACGCGGCCGAAGTCATTGGCCAGCTTACCCGTATCGCGCGCCAAGGCCTGATTACCCGACGCTGAGGAGCGCGCTGTTGAGCACCAACATCATCACCACGGAAGGTCACGAGGCCCTGAAGAAGGAACTGGACCATCTGTGGCGGGTGTATCGCCCGGAAATTACCCAGAAGGTGACCTGGGCCGCTTCGCTTGGCGACCGCAGCGAAAATGCCGACTACCAATACAACAAGAAGCTGCTGCGCGAGATCGACCGCCGGGTCCGCTATCTGCGCAAGCGCCTTGAAGATGTGAAGGTGGTCGCCTATTCACCGCAGCAGGAAGGCAAGGTGTTCTTCGGCGCCTGGGTCGAGATCGAGAACGATGACGGCGAGACCCTGAAATTTCGCATTGTCGGGTATGACGAGATCTATGGCCGTAACGACTACATCTCGATCGACTCGCCGATGGCCCGGGCCCTGCTCAAGAAGCAGGAGGGTGATGAGGTGGTGGTGAATACACCAACCGGTCAAGCGACCTGGTATGTGAACAGCATCCACTACGGGCAATGACTGGATATTGCCCGTACTGGCCTCATTGCCGGCAATGAGGCCAGTGCAGCGGTCGGTATCAACTTTCCCGCAGCACCGCCAAAGGGCTGGCATTCAGCGCGCGTCGCGTTCCCGCCACGCCAGCCCCGCCCACCAGAAGCGCCCCTACCAGGGGCAACACCAGCAACCACGGGTGCGGGCTCCACTGCAGGTCGAATGCAAAGCGATACAGCACCAGTGTGATCAGCTCGCAGCCCAGCGCCGCCAGGGCGCCACTGGCCGCCCCCAGCAAGCCGAATTCGATGCGCCGGGCCCTGACCAGCAAAGGCCGCGCAGCCCCCAATGCGCGCAGCAAGGCGCCTTGGCGAATCCGCTCGTCCAGTGTCGCTTGCAACCCGGCGAACAACACCGCAAGCCCCGCTGCCAGCACGAACAGCAATACATATTCGACCGCCAGGGTGACCTGGGCGAGGATGCTGCGTAGCTGTTCTAGCAGGGCATCGACCTGCAGGATGGTCACGGCCGGGAACGCCCGCGACAGGGCAACCACGTCCAGGTCATGGCCTGGAGCCAGGTAGAAGCTGGTCAGGTAGGTGACTGGCAGTCCTTGCAGGGTGCCCGGCTGGAAGATCATGTAGAAGTTCGGCTGAAAGCTGTCCCAGTGCACGCTGCGCAGGCTGCTGACCCGTGCCTGGCGCTGCTCGCCGCCGATGTCGAAGGTCAGCACGTCGCCCAACTGCAGCTTGAGGCTGGCGGCCAGCTCGGCCTCGACCGACACGCCCGGGATTTCATCGCTGGCAGGCAGCGCTTGCCACCAGTTACCCGCGCTCAGCGCGTTGCCCTCAGGCAGGTCGGCGGCCCAGGTCAGGCTGAGGTCGCGTTGCACCGCTCGCTCGCCGGCGGAATCCTTGCTGACGATCTGCTGCACCGGTTGATCGTTGATCTGAATCAGCCGGCCGGGGGTCACCGGGTAGAGCGGTGCCGAGCTGGCGTTCACCTCGTGCAGGCGCTGGGCGAACGGTTCGCGGTCAGCGGGCAGGATATTCAGGGCAAAGTGGTTGGGCGCGTCCTTTGGCAACTGTGCCTGCCAGGTGTCGAGCAACTCTGCCCGTAGCAGTGCAACCAGGGCCATGGCCAGCAGGATCAGGCCGAAGGCGAGGGCTTGCCCGGCCGCTGCCATCGGGTGGCGCAGCAGCTGGCCAAGGCCCAGGCGCCAGGTCAGCGGTGCGCCGGCGAGCGCCTTTCGCAGGCTTTGCAGGCCGAGCAACAGCAGCCCGCCCAACAGCAGTGCAGCGATCAAGCCGCCGCCCAGCAGGGCGAAAGTCAATAGCAGGTCAAGGCTCAGGCGCCACATGATCAGGCCCAGGGCAAGCAGGGCTGCGCCATACACCAGCCAACTGCTCGGGGGCACGGGCAGCAGATCGCGGCGCAGTACGCGCAGCGGTGGCACCTGGCCCAGAGCCGCGAGCGGTGGCAAGGCAAAACCGGCCAGTGCCACCAGGCCGGTGGCGACGCCGGCCACTGCCGGGAAAATGCCCCCGGCCGGCACCACGCTGGGTAGCAGGCCGTGCAGCAGGCGGAACAGCCCCAGTTGCGCCAGCCAGCCGAGCAGGGCGCCGGCCAGGGCGGCGACCAGGCCGAGCAGCGCCAGTTGCAGGCAGTACAAGCCCAGCGCCTGGTGCCGCGACAGCCCCAGGCAGCGCAGCAGGGCGCTCGCGTCCAGGCGGCGCGCAGCGTAGCGGCTGGCCGACAGCGCCACGGCCACGCCTGCCAGCAGCACGGCGACCAGGCTGGCCATGTTCAGGTAGCGCTCGGCTTTGCCCAAGGCGCCGCCGATCTGCCGGTTGCCATCGCGGGTGTCGAGCAGGCGCTGGCTGGCGGCAAGGTTGTTTTCCACGGCCTTGCGATACTGCCCGAGGGCTTCGGCATCGCCGCGCCACAGGTCACGGTAGGAAACCCGGCTGCCGGGCTGGATGACCCCAGTGGCCTGCAGGTCAGCCAGGCTCATCATCACGCGGGGTGTCAGGCTGTAGAAGTTGTTGGCACGGTCCGGCTCGTAGGTCAGCACGCGGCTCATGCGCAAGGTTTTCATGCCGACGTCGATGCTGTCGCCGACCTTCAGCCCCAGGGCCGCGAGCAGGCGCGGTTCGACCCAGGCCTCCCCAGGTGCCGGGCCGCCGCCTGGGGTTTCTTCGGTATAAGGTGCGGCGGCGCTGCGCACCTGGCCGCGCAACGGGTAGGCACCGTCGACCGCCTTGATGCTCGATAGCTGGATGCCGGCATCGCCACCCACCACGCTGGTGAACTCCACGACCTGGGCATGCTGCAGCCCCAGGGCCTGGCCACTGCTGAGCTGCTCGTCACGGGCCGGTGCGCTGCCTTGCAGCACCAGGTCGGCACCGAGGAATTCACTGGCACGCAGTTGCATCGCGCCATTCAGGCGAGCGCCGAAATAGCCGATGGCGGTACTTGCGGCGACCGCTACCAGCAGGGCAAAGAACAGCACGCGCACTTCGCTGGCGCGCAGGTCGCGCAGCAGCTGGCGCAAAGCCAGGCCACACAGGCGGGACAGCGGCATGTGCTTCATCAGGCCTCCACCGGTGCCGCCAGGCGGCCTGCTTCCAGACGGATCTGGCGCCGGCAGCGGCGGGCCAGGCGCTCATCATGGGTGACCAGCACCAGGGTGGTGCCGCGTTCCTTGTTCAGTTCGAACAGCAGGTCGCTGATGCGCTCGCCGGTGTGGCTGTCGAGGTTGCCGGTGGGTTCGTCGGCGAACAGCACTGCCGGTTGTGCGGCGAAGGCGCGGGCGATGGCGACTCGTTGCTGCTCGCCACCGGAAAGCTGCCGCGGAGTGTGGGTCAGGCGCTTGCCCAGGCCGACCCGCTCAAGCAGGGTACGGGCGTGCTCGCGGGCGTCGCGGCGCCCGTCCAGTTCCAGTGGCAGCATCACGTTCTCCAGGGCGTTGAGGCTGTCGAGCAGCTGGAACGACTGGAAGACGAAACCGACATGCTCGGCACGCACCCTGGCGCGCTGGTCCTCGTCCAGTGGGCCAAGGTCGTGTCCGGCGAGGATGACCTGGCCGGCGCTGGGGCGGTCGAGGCCGGCGAGCAGGCCGAGGAGGGTCGACTTGCCCGAGCCCGAGGCGCCAACGATGGCCAGGCTGTCGCCCTGGGCAAGGTCGAGGGAGAGGGCATGCAGGATGGTCAGGTCACCTTCCGCACTAGGGACCACTTTGCTAAGGTTCTGAGCAACGAGAATGCTGGGGCCCATGGAGAATCCAATGCGAGTGTGGTGGTTGAGTGCCGGTCTGGCCCTGTATTGCCTGGCCCAGAGCGCGGCGGCGGGAACACTGCTGGTTGTCGGCGATAGTATCAGCGCTGGTGCTGGCCTGGATATCCGCCAGGGTTGGGTCTCACTGTTGCAGACCCGGCTCAAGGAGGAAGGTTTCGACGAGCAGGTGGTCAATGCATCGATCAGTGGTGACACCAGTGCAGGTGGCCAGGCACGGCTGCCGGCGCTGCTTGCAGCGCACAAGCCGAACCTGGTGGTGCTGGAGCTTGGGGGCAACGACGGGCTGCGCGGGCAGCCGCCACAGCAATTGCAACAAAATCTTGCCTCGATGATCGAGAGTGCCCGCCAGGCAGGCGCCAAGGTAGTGTTGCTGGGCATGCGCCTGCCGCCGAACTATGGCGTGCGTTACAACACTGCCTTCGCCAACGTCTACCAACAGCTGGCAACGGAAAAGCAGGTGGCGCTGGTGCCGTTTTTCCTCGAGGGGGTTGGCGGCGTGCCGGAGATGATGCAGGCCGATGGCATCCATCCGGCACAAGGGGCCCAGCAGCGTTTGCTGGAAAATGCCTGGCCGGTGATAAAACCCTTGCTGTGACGCTTTAAACGGGGGCGGCTTTCGGCTAATGTTGCGCCCCCCGTTTCGAGAGCCCCCGATGCCGCGCCCTGCCTGGTCCTTGTTTGCCTATCAACTGATCGAGCCCGATGAGCAGCTCGACCTGTTCGCTTGCCAGGAAATCCGCGTCCACCTTGTGGCCCGTCAGCTCGAACTCGGCGTGCCGGTCGACCGTACCTTGTGCGGCGGCCTGCTGCCTGCGCAACCGCGTTGGTCCGGTGTGCCCCGCAGCATCTACCGTGACGGGCGCCTGTGCGACCTGTGCCGGGCGATTCTGGACGCTCAGCGCCGCGGCATGCGGCCGGTCTGGCCCGAGCTTTGAGGTGGCTTTGCGGCGCGCAATTGCGCGCACCTTTCATCATCTGAAACGCTTGTAAGGCGCCAATGCCTCCCGCTTGCAGCGAGGCGGGTGTACAATCGTGCTTCTTGACCACCTTTCGAAGGATTTACCGGATGTTGCCGCGCTTTCCCGCCGTCACCCGTTGCCTGTCCCTGGCCGCCCTGCTGGTAGCGGGTCCTGCTGTTGCGCTGGAACTGCCATTGCCACCACCCGGTGAAGACGTCGTTGGCCAAGTCCAGACGATCAAGGCCAAGTACGAAGACACCTTCGCCGACATCGGCACCGCCAACGATCTCGGCTACCTGGAAATGATCGCCGCCAACCCGGGCGTCGACCCGTGGCTGCCGGGGGCCGGCACCGAGATCATCCTGCCGACCCGCTACATCCTGCCGCCGGGGCCGCGTGAAGGCATTGTCATCAACCTGGCCGAGTACCGCATGTACTACTTCCCGAAAGGGCAGAACGTGGTGCACACCTTCCCGCTGGGTATCGGCCGTGAGGGCTGGGGTTCGCCTGTCGCGATGACAAAGATCACCGCGAAGACGCCGAATCCGACCTGGACGCCTCCTGCATCCATTCGTGCCGAGCACGCCGCAGACGGTGACATCCTGCCGACCGTCGTACCTGCCGGCCCGGACAACCCGCTTGGGCCGTTCAAGTTCACCCTGGGTGTACCGGGCTACCTGATTCACGGTTCGAACAAGAAGTTCGGTATTGGCATGCGCACCAGCCATGGCTGTTTCCGCATGCTCAACAACAACGTACTGGAACTGTCGAAGATGGTTCCGGTTGGGACGCCAGTGCGCATCATCAACGAGCCTTACAAGTTCGGCATCAGTGGTGGCAAGGTTTATCTCGAAGCGCACACCCCGCTGGATGATCACGGCAACCCTTCTGTGGTCGACAAGCACACGGCGGTCATCAATGCCTTGCTCAAGCGTGAAGACCTGGCCAACAACCTGCGCATGAACTGGGACATGGTGCGTGATGTGGTAGCTGCGGAAGACGGTATGCCTGTGGAGATTGCCGTGCCCGTCAATAACCAGGGTGCCGCGCCAATGGTTTCGAGCATTCCGGCCGAATTGCAGTAACGCTTTAGCAACACCCCGGGGCCCGCTCAGGTTAACAGCCTGCTGCGGGCTTCTTCGTTTCCGGGGGAGGGCTTTCGTCCAGGCAATAAAAAAGCCGACCCACAGGTGGGTCGGCTTCATAACAATCCGTGAGGATTATTACTTGCGGCTGGCTTTGTCCAGCATACGCAGAGCGCGCTCGTTGGCTTCGTCAGCGGTCTGCTGAGCCTTCTGAGCGGCTGCCAGAGCGTCGTCAGCCTTACGGTAGGCTTCGTCTGCACGGGCTTGAGCGCGAGCTGCTGCGTCTTCAGTCGCAGTCAGACGAGCTTCGGTTTCTTTGGATACGCTGCTGCAACCGGTAGCCAGAACTGCGGCCAGAGCCAGAGCAGAGAATTTCAGAACGTTGTTCATCGTGTTCCCCTTCAAGGACTTTCTATTAAATAGCCATCTCTCGGAAAAGAGAAACTGGCCGGCGTACATAGTACCCATTACTTGTAGTAAGTAAACTGACAGAGCGCAAGAACTGCAAAAAAAATGTTGCCAGGGGTGATGCCGACAAGATTTGCGGGGGGATTGTGAAAAAACCGTGTAGCGGGCGCAAGCGATTGTAGTACAGGAACTTTTTTGTTGAACTAACGGTGACTTTAACTGTCCTTCAACGTCTTAAGCACAACAACATCCGGTTGCTGTTGCGGGCCATGCCAGCGGCAGGTTCCGGTGCGGGTTCCTGCTACTTTTTAACGCTAGCCACCTTGAGCAATCCTGCCCTCGGCGCCTACTATTTGGGAGTGCCCGTCCCGGTCGAACGATTGCCGTTGGCTTACGGTCCAAGGGGCAAGAGGTGGCGTAGAGGTTCCTCCGCCGGATAAACCACATCGGTTAAGGTAAAGGTCTGCCAGAAAGGCCTGCGAGGAGTAGTGATGAGTGAAACGCTGACCATCCACCATGACCAGGCCGGTCATCAGTTCGAAACCAATGTGGACGGTCATCGTGCCTACCTGACGTACATGGACCTGGGCAAGCAGACGCTGGATATCTATCGCACTTTCGTGCCCAACGCCCTGCGTGGCCGCGGGATCGCAGCAGCGCTGACCGAGAAGGCCCTCGAGTACGCCGACCAGATGGGTTATACGGTGATCCCTTCCTGCTCGTACGTGGAGCGCTACATGGAGCGCCAGCAGCGCCACTCGAGCAAGGCTTGAACTTGTAAAAAGCGGGGCCGTTTCGCGCCCCTTCGCAGACAGTACTGCGAAGGGGTGCTAAACGGCCCCGCTTTTTTTGTATCAGCCGCGCTTGCGCTGTGGCAGTACATCCTTGAGCTTGGCGTGCATGCTGCGCAGGGTATTCTCGGTGGCCGACCAGTCGATGCAGGCATCGGTGATCGATACGCCGTACTGCAGTTCTTCGAGGTTTTTCGGGATCGACTGGCAGCCCCAGTTCAGGTGGCTTTCGACCATCAGGCCGATGATCGACTGGTTGCCTTCCAGGATCTGGTTGGCGACGTTCTCCATCACCAGCGGCTGCAAGGCCGGGTCCTTGTTGGAGTTGGCGTGGCTGCAGTCGACCATGATGTTGGCCTTGATCTTGGCCTTGGCCAGGTCCTGTTCGCACAGGGCGACACTGACCGAATCGTAGTTCGGCTTGCCGTTGCCGCCGCGCAGTACCACGTGGCCATACGGGTTGCCTTTGGTGGTGACGATCGAGACGCCGCCTTCCTGGTTGATACCGAGGAAGCGGTGCGGCTTGGACACCGACTGCAGGGCGTTGATGGCCACGGTCAGGCCGCCATCGGTGCCGTTCTTGAAGCCGACTGCCGAAGACAGGCCCGAGGCCATTTCGCGGTGAGTCTGCGATTCGGTGGTGCGGGCGCCGATGGCCGACCAGCTGATCAGGTCCTGCAGGTACTGCGGGGAGATCGGGTCGAGCGCTTCGGTGGCGGTCGGCAGGCCCATTTCGGCCAGGTCCAGCAGCAATTGGCGACCGATGTGCAGGCCATCCTGGATCTTGAACGAGTCATCCAGGTACGGGTCGTTGATCAGGCCTTTCCAGCCAACGGTGGTGCGTGGCTTTTCAAAGTACACACGCATGACCAGGTACAGCGTATCGGACACTTCTTCGGCCAGCACCTTGAGGCGCTCGGCGTATTCGTGGGCAGCCTTGATGTCATGGATGGAGCAGGGGCCGACCACCACGAACAGGCGATGGTCCTTGCCGTCGAGGATATTGCGCACCACTTCGCGGCCGGCAGTAACGGTCTGCAGGGCCTTGGCGCTGAGGGGGATTTCCTTCTTGAGCTGATCGGGGGTGATCAAGGTCTCGTTGGAGGCAACGTTAAGGTCGTCGATCGGTAAATCAGCCATCGTGTTACTCGTCAGGTCACGGGTGCCGGCCGCCAGCAATCCCCGTGCGGCCCAGCAGCAATAATGTTCGCAGCGGGGAGCCGAACCTTAGCGCGTTACAGGGGGCGCGACAATGGGATTTGGCGCGTGCTGGCACACTTGTGTATGCCTGGCTGGCCGTGAAGGTGTAAAAAAGCGGTTCAACCTGACCAGGAGATTTGCATGGCTGCTCGCAACCCACGTATTGGCATCATCGGTAGCGGCGCTATCGGTGGCTTCTATGGACTGATGCTGGCGCGCGCTGGTTTCGATGTGCATTTCCTGCTGCGCAGCGAATATGACGTGGTGCGCAAGCAGGGGCTGAAGCTTGAGCATGCCGTGCATGGCGCGCTGCAGATGCCGGTCAATGCCTACGCCAGTGCTGCCGACATGCCGCCCTGTGACTGGTTGCTGGTGGGGGCCAAGTCCACCAGCAATGCCGAACTCGCACCGCTGATTGTCCAGGCCGCCGCTGCCGATGCCAAGGTGGTGCTGCTGCAGAATGGCCTCGGCGTGGAGGAGCAGTTAAGGGCCGCCTTGCCGGCCAATCTGCACCTGCTTGGCGGCCTGTGTTTCATCTGCGTCAATCGCCAGGCCCCCGGGGTGATTCGCCACCAGGCGCTGGGGGCGGTCAACCTCGGCTATCACAGCGGGCCGGCCGAGGCGGGCGGTGCGCAGATCGTCGAAGCCGGCGCCGAGCTGTTCCGCGCTGCTGGCATCGACTCTCAGGCCATGGCCAATCTTGGTGAGGCCCGCTGGCAGAAGCTGGTGTGGAACGTGCCGTACAACGGCCTTTCGGTGTTGTTGGGGGCCAGTACCGCGCCGCTGATGGCCGATGCCGACAGTCGTGAACTGATCCGGGCACTGATGGCTGAAGTGGTGCAGGGCGCCGCTGCGTGCGGGCATGAACTGCCGGCGGGTTACGCCGAGCACCTGTTCCGCATGACCGAGCAGATGCCCGATTACTGGCCGAGCATGTACCACGACCATGTCCAGCAACGCCCGCTGGAGCTGCAGGCGATCTATGCCGAGCCACTTGCCCGTGCGCAGGCGGCCGGTTGCAGCTTGCCGCGGATGCAGATGTTGCACCAGGCGCTGGCCTTCATCGACCGCGCCAACGGAGCCGGCTAAGTCCTCTACAGGCCGCGGCAGCAGTGCGCCAGACGGCAAAGCGCGTGTCCGGTGCGCTGCTAAGCTGAAGCTTGCTCTGCCGCAACGGCAGTCAAGGAGGTCGAATGATCCGCTCCATGCTGTACGCCACCGACCTCGGTGTCTACGCACCTTTTGTCATGCAGCACGCCGTGACCCTTGCTCGTGCTTTCGGCGCTGAGCTCTATGTGATTCACGCGGTCGAGCCCATGGGGCAGTTCGCCGAGTCCCTGCTGCAGAGTTACCTCGATGAGCAGACGCTGGATGAATTGCACAGTGAAGGCGTCAATACGGTGATGGCCAATATTGAACAGCGGGTGCTGGAAAACTTCCGTGACGAATTGGGCGAGGACGCAGATCTGGCACTGATCAAGGCGGTGCGGGTGCGCCAAGGTGATCCGGCGCAGGTCATCCTGGAACAGGCGCAGCGGTTGAGCGTCGACCTGCTGATTTTCGGCAGCCACACTGCCGGTGCCGGGGTGGACGTGCCGATCGGGAGAACGGCGGTGCGCCTGCTGCAACTGTCGCCGGTGCCGGTGTACATGGTGCCGCTCTCGCAGCACCTCGGGCGTAGGAAAACGTGAAGCTGGCAGTAGGCTTTCTCGGAGGCGCGTGTAACAAAATAGTTCTAGTTTTATTTCGAGAACCACTAATATAGTTATATCTCGTCGCTGCCTGCTGCCGCTGACTTACCGCCGATTCGAGGGAAACCTATGAAGCTTCAACAACTGCGCTACATCTGGGAAGTAGCGCACCATGACCTCAACGTCTCCGCGACGGCGCAGAGTCTGTACACCTCTCAGCCGGGGATCAGCAAGCAGATTCGCCTGCTCGAGGACGAATTGGGTGTTGAAGTCTTTGCCCGAAGCGGCAAGCACCTGACCCGCGTGACCCCGGCTGGCGAGCGGATCATCAATACCGCTGGCGAGATCCTGCGCAAGGTCGAGAGCATCAAGCAGATTGCCCAGGAGTTCTCCAACGAGAAGAAGGGCACGCTGTCTATCGCCACCACCCATACCCAGGCTCGCTATGCGCTGCCACCGGTGATCAGCAGCTTTATCAAGCAGTACCCGGAAGTGGCCCTGCACATGCATCAGGGCTCGCCGATGCAGATCGCGGAAATGGCCGCAGACGGCACCGTCGATTTCGCCATCGCCACCGAGGCGCTGGAGCTGTTCGGCGACCTGATCATGATGCCGTGCTACAAGTGGAACCGTTGCGTGGTGGTGCCGCAAGGCCACCCGCTGACCAAGCTGCCGAAGCTGACCCTGGAAGCGGTTGCTGAATACCCGATCGTTACCTACGTGTTCGGTTTCACCGGCCGCTCGAAGCTGGACGAGGCCTTCAACCACCGTGGCTTGACGCCGAAAGTGGTGTTCACCGCTGCTGACGCCGACGTGATCAAGACTTATGTACGTCTGGGGCTGGGCGTGGGCATCGTGGCCAAGATGGCGGTCGACTCCAAGCTCGACAGCGACCTGGTGGCCTTGGATGCCAGTGAATTGTTCGAAGCCAGCATCACCAAGATCGGCTTCCGCCGTGGCACCTTCCTGCGTGGTTTCATGTGCGATTTCATCGAAAAGTTCGCACCACACCTGACCCGTGAAGTGATGGCCAAGGCCATCCAGTGCCACAACAAGCAAGAGCTCGAAGAGCTGTTTGAAGGCGTCGAGCTGCCGGTGCATTGATTGAGTGCAGCAGCCCTGATGTACAGGTAAAGAAAAACCGGCCCTAGGGCCGGTTTTTCTTTACCTGCGGTTCAGGCCTTGCTGATCAGGTTGCCGGCGTGCAGCCCGCACTCCTTCTGGGTCGACTCTTCCCACCACCAGCGGCCTTCACGCTCGTGCTGGTTCGGCAGTACCGGGCGCGTGCAAGGCTCGCAGCCGATGCTGATGAAGCCACGTTCGTGCAGGCTGTTGTACGGCAGCTCGAGCATGCGGATGTAACCCCAGACTTCTTCACTGGTCATCTGCGCCAGCGGGTTGAACTTGTACAGGGGGCGCTCGGGCGTGGAGAAGGCGCCGTCGATTTCCAGCGCTGCCACCTGGCTGCGGGTGCCCGGGCTCTGGTCGCGACGTTGACCGGTAGCCCAGGCGCTGACGGTGGCGAGCTTGCGCCGCAGCGGTTCGATCTTGCGGATGCTGCAGCATTCGCCGTGGCCGTCCTTGTAGAAGCTGAACAGCCCTTTATCCTTGACGAACGGGTCGAGCTTGGCGCGGTCCGGGCTGAGGATTTCGATCGGCAGGTTGTAATGCTCGCGCACCTGGTCGATGAAGCGGTAGGTCTCCGGGTGCAGGCGGCCAGTATCAAGGCTGAACACCTTGACCTGCTTGTTCAGCTTCCAGGCCATGTCGACCAGCACCACATCCTCGGCGCCGCTGAAGGAGATCCACAGGTCATCGCCGAAGTGTTCGAAGGCGAGCTTGAGGATGTCTTGCGGGGACTTGTTGGCATAGGTCGCGGCCAGGGCGGCGACGTCGAAGGGTTGGCTCATCAGGCGGTTTCCATCTTGGCTGTGGCGCTGTGCGCTCGTAATGGGGTGATGGTAACAAAAAATGGCGGGGTAGACGGGCTGATGTCAGTGTCGGCGGCTTCGCGACCCGGCTTGCCCGCGAAGAGCCGACACCGATCACAAGCCTTGCAAGGTTTCCATCAGCACTCGCACCTTGGCAATCGACTCTTCGTATTCAGCCTGCCAGTTCGAGTCGGCCACCACCGCGCCACCGCCCCAGCAACTGACCTGGCCATCCTTGACCAGCAGGCTGCGAATGGCGATGGAGCTGTCCATTTCGCCGCGCACGTCCACATACAGCAAAGAGCCGCAGTACAGCGCGCGGCGGGCAGGTTCCAGCTCGTCGATGATCTGCATGGCGCGAATCTTCGGTGCACCGGTGATCGAGCCGCCGGGGAAACTGTCGCCGATCAGGTGCAGGGCGTCCTTGTCGCGGGCCAGCTGGCCAGTGATGCTGCTGACCAGGTGATGGACGTTGGGGTAGCTTTCCAGGCTGAACAGCTCTGGCACCTTCACCGAACCGATCTCGCAGGTACGCCCCAGGTCGTTGCGTAGCAAGTCGACGATCATCAGGTTTTCCGAGCGGTCCTTGGGGCTTTGGCGCAGCTCTTCGGCATTGCGTGCGTCTTCGGCCGGGTTGGCCGAGCGCGGGCGGGTACCCTTGATCGGGCGGGTTTCCACCTGGCCCTGGCTGACGCGGATGAAGCGCTCCGGGGAGAAGCTCAGCAGTGCGCTGCCGTCAGCCAGTTGCTGGTAGCCGGAGAACGGCGTCGGGCAGGCTTGGCGCAGGGCTTGGTAGGCGTGCCACGGGTCGCCCTGGCAAGGCGCGCGGAAGCGCTGGGTGAGGTTGATCTGGTAGCAGTCGCCGGCCTGGATGTAGCGTTGTACCTGGTCGAAAGCGGCTCTGTACTGCGCCGGTTGCAAGTCGCCTTGCATGGGGGCGAGCAAGTGGAAGTCGCCGCAGCTCGAATTGTCGACAGCTTCGAACAGGCTGATAAGGCGCTCGCGTTCAGCACTGGCCAGGCTGGGGTGGAACACCAGCTGACTGGTACCAAGCTGGTGATCGCTGACCATTGCCCAGGCATACAGGCCCAGTTGCGCGTCGGGCAAGCCCAGGTCGTCGGTAGCCAGGCTCGGCAGCTGTTCCAGGCGGCGGCCGAAGTCGTAGCTCAGGTAACCGATCAGGCCGCCGGCAAAGGGTAGCTCGATGCCGGTGGGCAGCTGCGCTTCACCCAGTTGAGCCAGGCTGGTGCGCAGCCGTGCAAGGAAAGCGCGGCCGTCTTCGCCGGGCTGGGCCTGCAGGTGTTGCACGGGCCAGGCGCTGAGCAGGTCGAAGCGGCCACGCTCTGCGCCGGGGCGGGCACTGTCGAGCAGGATTGCGCCGGGGGCCTGGCGCAGGCGGGCGAAATAGGCAGCGGGGGCGGGCTGGTAGGGCAGGGGGTAGAGCGTACAGGTCGGCATCAGTGTGGACGGCGATGTAAAAGCGAGGAGGGCGATTGTAGACCTGTGCAGGAAATGCGCCTAGCACTCGGCGCGACATTAAACATTGTCTGGGGCCGCTTTGCGGCCCTTTCCGACCGGTCCGGCGCCCCGGCAAGGCCGCTCCTACAGGGAGATGCGAAAACCTGTAGGAGCGGCCTTGCCGGGGCGCCGGACCGGTCGGAAAGGGCTGCGCAGCAGCCCCAAGGGGCTTAGCGCGGATGCACGTGCCCGAACAGGTTCTGGGTCACCCGCACCCGCTGTTCGGCATCCTCGGTGATCCCTTCCTTGGCCAGTGCCTCGATATGCGCTTCGATGGCATGGGTGCGCTGGGTCAGCCCGGTGTCATTGGCGATCTGGATGTTCAGGCCAGGCCGGGCGTTGAGTTCGAGAATCAGCGGCCCTTTATCCTGGTCCAGCACCATGTCCACGCCGATGTAGCCCAGCCCGCACAGCTCGTAGCAGCCGGCGGCCAGCTTCATGAAGCCGTCCCAGTTCGGCAGCTGCACGCCGTCCACCGCGTTGGTGGTGTCCGGGTGCTTGCTGATGATGTTGTTCAGCCAGGTGCCGCGCAGGGTCACGCCGGTGGCCAGGTCCACACCGACGCCGATGGCGCCCTGGTGCAGGTTGGCCTTGCCGCCGGACTGACGGGTCGGCAGGCGCAGCATGGCCATTACCGGGTAGCCCATCAGCACGATGATGCGGATGTCCGGCACACCTTCGTAGCTGATGCTCTTGAAGATCTGGTCCGGGGTTACCCGGTACTCGATCAGTGCGCGGTCGCGGTGGCCGCCGAGGGAGTAAAGGCCAGTGAGGATGCTCGATACCTGGTGCTCGATTTCCTCATGGCTCATTATCTTGCCCGACACGGTGCGGTAGCGGTCCTCGAAACGGTCGGCGATCACCAGGATGCCGTCACCGCCGGCGCCCTGCGCCGGCTTGATGACGAAGTCGTTGCGCCCGCCGATGATCTCGTGAAGCTTTTCGATCTGCTTCTCGGTCTCGATGATGCCGTACATCTCCGGCACATGGATGCCGGCGGCCAGGGCGCGCTCCTTGGTGATGATCTTGTCGTCGACGATCGGGTACAGGCTGCGCTTGTTGTACTTCAGCACATAGTCCGCGTTACGGCGGTTGATCCCCATGATGCCCCGGGCCTCCAGGGCTTTCCACGTCTTGATCAGGCCAAACATCAGGCGTCAGCCTTCTTCAGGAATGCCTTGAAGCGCACCAGCTCGGTCAGGCGGTAGCCGCGGTAGCGGCCCATAGCCAGCATGAAGCCTACCAGGATCAGCAGCACGGCCGGGAAGGTGAAGACGAAGTACACCAGCTCCGGCACCATCATCAGCAGGTGCGCCAGGGAGGCGGCGAACAGGGTGCCGATCGCCACTTTCATGGCATGGCCACCGCCGCGCTCTTCCCAGGTGATCGACAGGCGTTCGATGGTCATGGTCAGGATCACCATCGGGAACAGCGCCACCGACAGGCCGCGTTCCAGGCCCAGCTTGTGGCTGAACAGGCTGATGGCGGCAATCAATACCACGACGAAGGTCAGCACCACAGACAGGCGCGGCAGCATCTGAAGCTTCAGGTGTTCCAGGTACGAGCGTAGCGACAGGCCCAGCGCGGTGATCACCGTGAACAGCACGATGCCAAAGCCCAGCTGGGTCTCGCGGAAGGCCAGGGCAATCAGTACCGGGGTGAAGGTACCAAGGGTCTGAATGCCGATCAGGTTGCGCAGGATCAGGATCACCAGCACGCCGATCGGGATCATTACCATGATCATGAAGGTCTGCTGGGTCTGCAGTGGCAAGCCGTACAGCGAGTATTCGAGGAAGTCGGCGTCGGTGTTCTCGTCGGTCAGCTTGGCCAGGCGGATGGCGTTCATCTCGCTGTTGTTCATGCTGAAGGTGACGTTGGCCTTCTTGCCGCCATCGACGGTGATCAGGTTGTCGTCACCGGTCCACCACAGCAGGCGGTCGGCCGGCAGGCCTTGCTCGCCGGTGTCCGGGTTGAAGTACAGCCAGTCGTTGCCGTTGAAGCTGCGCAGCCACAGCTCCGGGGTCTGCGGTGTATCGGCAACGAGCCGGATGGTGTGGACCTTTTCCATCGGCACATGGGCGATCGACAGCAGCAGGTCGATGACCTGGGCCTTCTTCATCGGCGAGGTGTCGCCGGCCAGCAGCAGCTTGACGTTGTCGTCGTTGAGGTTGTTGACCCGCTTGATGGTTTCGCTGACAAAGGTCTCGACGTCGGCCGAGTGCTGGCGAATCGGTGCCATCAGGGCTTCGGCGGCGATCTTCTCCGGGCCGTCGATGGCCAGGCTGTCACGGAAGGTAGGGCCCTTGATGGCGGACTTTTCGTTGCTGTAGCGCTTGGTCAGCACCAGGCGGTAGTACAGGGTCTGGTTACCGCTGACACGGCGCGCCGACCAGGTCACCTTGCGGTTGCCGTCGGCACGGTTGACGCTCACCCCATAGTTGTTGGAGATGAAGCTCTCGTTGAGGCTGACGTAGTCACGGTTCAGCGGTGGCACGAACATCTGGATCTTGACCGGGTCTTTGGAGCTGGCGACGAACTCGACCTTGGCGTCGATGTTCCACAGGTCGTCGGTTTCGTCTTCGGTCACCGGGATGCCGAGCACGAAGATCTGATAGGCCGTGACCGCCACGCCGAGCAACACCAGCACGGTGATCAGGACTTTCAGATGGAGGGTAAGAGAGCGCATCGGGATTACTCTGCTTTGGGAGCGTCGGTGGCACAGGCAGGTTTGCCGGCCGCGTATTTAAGGCTTGGGTCGACCAGCGCGTCGAAGTGCTTGAGCGCCTCGGAGCCGATCAGCAGCGGGAACTGGAAGGCGCTGCGATCGGTGAGGTTGACTTCGATGGTGCGCCGGGCCTGGCCCATGCAGATTTCGAGTTCGATGACCGGGCGGGCGGTGTAGGCCTTGCCGGATTCAGCATCATAGTCGCCGGCGCGGCGCTTGATCTTGCTCACGCGCGCCAGGGGGCGTTCGATGGGGTGCGAATGGGCGGCGTCGATGGCCAGATAAAAGCGCACCCAGCTTTCGCCGTTGCGCTTGAAGCGCTTGATGTCGCGGGCACTGAGCGACGCAGTCTTGGCGCCAGTGTCGAGCTTGGCGGCCACTTCCAGGTCAAGGTCGCCGAGCCGGGCGTACTCGTTCAGACCGTACACGGTCTTGCCCGCCGCCTGGCCAAGGGCCGGCAGCAGGGTAAGGCATAACAGCAATAATACGGGTGTAAGTCTCATAATCCTGGCGCGGTGCTGAGCTGTGCAGGGTTCGGGGCAAAGGTGACTGGCAACGACTGCGCAAGCTTCCTCGTTCATCTGTCAACAACATGAATTGATGACAAACACACCATCCATACTCCGTTGGAGGCGCGGCATTCTATCACGCCGTCGTATTGACGCCAGCGTGCCGCGATCTGACAACGCCATCACTCGGTAAGTTCGTTCTTAGACGATTGTCGACAATATTCATTTTGTCTTTGACTGAGAGCCTCTGATTCGCTAGTTTCTGCTCAAGCGATTAGTAAGGTGTCGACAATATGCTGGACCTCACCACACCAAGCCCGGCCGAGGCAGACGAAACGGAAACCTTGTCCGAGAATGTCTTCCGGCGCATCCAGGCGGCAATCGTCAAGGGCGACATCGCCCCGGGCAGCAAGATCTCCGAGCCGGAGCTGGCGCGCACCTATGGCATCAGCCGCGGCCCGCTGCGCGAGGCCATTCATCGGCTGGAGGGCCAGCGCCTGCTGGTGCGGGTGCCACATGTCGGGGCGCGGGTGGTGTCGCTCAACCATGCCGAGCTGATCGAGCTGTACGAGATCCGCGAATCGCTGGAAGGCATGGCCTGCCGCCTTGCGGCCGAGCGCATGAGCCAGGCCGACATCGACGAGCTGCGCCGGGTGCTCGACACCCACGAGCGCGATGCCGCGTTCCAGGCCGGGCTGGGCTATTACCAGCAGGAAGGCGACTACGACTTTCATTACCGGATCATCCAGGGCAGCGGCAACCAGACCCTGGTCAAGATGCTCTGCGGCGAGCTGTACCAGCTGGTGCGTATGTACCGTATCCAGTTTTCCGCCACACCCAACCGGCCGCGCCAGGCCTTTGCCGAACACCACCGCATTCTCGATGCCATCGCCGACCGTGACGGCGAGCTGGCCGAACTCCTGATGCGCCGCCACATCGGCGCGTCCAAGCGCAACATCGAGCGTCACTACCTGGACGCCAACAACAACAGCCCACGAGGTGAGAAATGACTGTGAAGAGCACCCCCGGTCAGCGTTTCCGCGACGCCGTTGCCGCCGAACACCCGCTGCAAGTGGTCGGCGCGATCAACGCCAACCATGCACTGCTGGCCAAGCGTGCCGGTTTCAAGGCCATCTACCTGTCCGGTGGCGGTGTTGCCGCGGGCTCCCTGGGCCTGCCTGACCTGGGCATCAGTGGCCTGGATGACGTGCTGACCGATGTGCGCCGCATCACCGACGTCTGCGATGTACCTTTGCTGGTGGATGTCGACACCGGTTTCGGCGCGTCGGCCTTCAACGTCGCCCGCACCGTGCGCTCGATGTGCAAGTTCGGCGCTGCGGCCATCCACATCGAAGACCAGGTCGGTGCCAAGCGCTGTGGCCACCGCCCGAACAAGGAAATCGTCACACAGCAGGAGATGGTCGACCGTATCAAGGCCGCGGTGGATGCCCGCACCGATGACAGCTTCGTCATCATGGCGCGCACCGACGCCTTGGCGGTGGAAGGCCTGAACGCTGCCCTGGACCGGGCTGCCGCGTGCATCGAGGCTGGCGCCGACATGATCTTCCCGGAAGCCATCACCGAACTTTCGATGTACAAGACCTTCGCCGACCGGGTGCAGGCACCTATCCTGGCCAATATCACCGAATTCGGCGCCACCCCGCTTTACACCACCGAAGAACTGGCCTCGGTCGATGTGTCGCTGGTGCTGTACCCGCTGTCGGCGTTCCGCGCCATGAACAAGGCGGCGGAGAATGTCTATACCGCACTGCGCCGCGACGGTACGCAGAAGAACGTGATCGACACCATGCAGACCCGCATGGAGCTCTACGATGCCATTGGTTACCACGCCTTCGAGCAGAGCCTCGACGCGTTGTTTGCCCAGAAGAAAGGTTGAATGTGTGCTGGCTTCTTCGCGGGTGATGCCGCTCCCTCAGGTAACTTGTAGGGGCGGGTTTACCCGCGAAGAGGCCGGCCCAGGCAATCACCCGAATTAGCCAGATCGCTTCCTATAACAAGTTCAAGAAAGGAGAAACACCATGGCCGAAGCAAAAGTACTCAGTGGCGCTGGCCTGCGTGGCCAGGTGGCCGGCCAGACTGCACTGTCGACCGTGGGCCAGGCCGGTGCCGGGCTGACCTACCGTGGTTACGACGTCCGTGACCTGGCCGCCGGTGCCGAATTCGAAGAAGTCGCTTACCTGCTGCTGTACGGCGAGCTGCCGAGCAAGGCGGAACTTGCCGATTACAAGCGCAAGCTCAAGGGCCTGCGTGACCTGCCGCAGGCGCTGAAGGAAGTGCTCGAGCGCATCCCCCGCGATGCCCACCCGATGGATGTGATGCGTACCGGTTGCTCGGTGCTGGGTACCCTGGAGCCGGAGCTGACTTTCGACGCCCAGCGCGAGAAAACCGACCGCCTGCTGGCGCTGTTCCCGGCGGTGATGTGCTACTGGTACCGCTTCACTCACCACGGCGTACGCATCGACTGCACCAGCGACGAAGACACCCTCGGCGGCCACTTCCTGCACCTGCTGCACGGCAAGAAGCCGAGCGAGCTGCATGTCAAGGTGATGAACGTGTCGCTGATCCTCTATGCCGAGCACGAGTTCAACGCCTCGACCTTCACCGCGCGGGTCTGCGCATCGACCCTGTCCGACCTGTATTCCTGCGTCACTGCCGCCATCGGCTCGCTGCGTGGCCCGCTGCACGGTGGTGCCAACGAAGCGGCGATGGAGCTGATCGAGCGCTTCCAGAGCCCGCAGGAAGCCACCGCCGAACTGCTGCGCATGCTCGAGCGCAAGGACAAGATCATGGGCTTCGGCCATGCGATCTACAAAGAGTCCGACCCGCGTAACGAGGTGATCAAGGGCTGGTCGAAGCAGCTTGCCGACCAGGTCGGTGACACGGTCCTGTACCCGGTTTCCGAAGCCATCGACAAGACGATGTGGGAGCAGAAGCGCCTGTTCCCCAACGCTGACTTCTACCATGCCTCGGCGTACCACTTCATGGGCATTCCGACCAAGCTGTTCACCCCCATCTTCGTCTGCTCGCGCCTGACCGGCTGGGCTGCGCATGTGTTCGAGCAGCGCGCCAACAACCGCATCATCCGCCCGAGCGCCGAGTATGTCGGCGTCGAGCAGCGCCAGTTCGTGCCAATCGAGCAGCGCTGAGTCAAAGACCGTTGGGGCTGCTGCGCAGCCCTTTCGCGACACAAGGCCGCTCCTACAGGGACGGTGTTGTACTTGTGAGGGCGGCCTTGTGTCGCGAAAGGGGCGCGCAGCGCCCCCAGGCCTGACCTGCTTACCGAATACCGTGACCGAGCCTGATAACGATATGAACACTGCATACCGCAAGAACCTGCCAGGCACCGCCCTGGACTATTTCGACGCACGCGCTGCGGTCGAGGCAATCAAGCCCGGTGCCTACGACAGCCTGCCGTACACCTCCCGCGTGCTCGCCGAGAACCTGGTGCGCCGCTGCGATCCGGCGACCCTCGACGCCTCCCTGGGCCAGCTGATCGAGCGCAAGCGCGACCTCGACTTCCCATGGTTCCCGGCCCGCGTGGTGTGCCATGACATCCTTGGCCAGACCGCCTTGGTCGATCTCGCCGGCCTGCGTGATGCCATCGCCGACAAAGGCGGTGACCCGGCCGCAGTCAACCCGGTGGTGCCGGTGCAGCTGATCGTCGACCACTCCCTGGCCGTGGAGTGCGGTGGTTTCGACCCGCAGGCGTTCGAGAAGAACCGCGCCATCGAAGACCGCCGTAACGAAGACCGCTTCCACTTCATCAACTGGACCAAGAAGGCGTTCAAGAACGTCGACGTGATCCAGCCCGGCAACGGCATCATGCACCAGATCAACCTGGAGAAAATGTCGCCGGTCATTCACAGCGACCGCGGCGTGGCCTACCCGGATACCTGCGTCGGCACCGACAGCCACACCCCGCATGTCGACGCGCTGGGCGTGATCGCCATTGGTGTCGGCGGCCTGGAAGCCGAAAACGTCATGCTCGGCCGTGCCTCGTGGATGCGCCTGCCGGAGATCGTCGGCGTCGAGCTGACCGGCAAGCTGGCGCCTAACATCACCGCCACCGACCTGGTACTGGCCCTCACCGAATTCCTGCGCAAGCAGAAAGTCGTCGGTGCCTACCTCGAGTTCCATGGCGAAGGGGCGCGCGCCCTGACCCTGGGCGACCGTGCCACCATTTCCAACATGGCGCCGGAATACGGCGCCACGGCGGCGATGTTCGCCATCGACCAGCAGACCATCGACTACCTCAAGCTGACCGGTCGCGACGACCAGCAAGTGCAGCTGGTGGAGACCTACGCCAAGGTCGCCGGCCTGTGGGCTGACAGCCTGGCCAAGGCCGAATACGAGCGTACCCTGAGCTTTGACCTGTCGAGCGTGGTGCGCAACATGGCCGGCCCGTCCAACCCGCATGCCCGTGTCGCTACCAGCGACCTGGCGGCCAAGGGCATCGCCGGCGCCTGGGAAGAAGTGCCGGGGCAGATGCCCGACGGCGCAGTGATCATTGCCGCCATCACCAGTTGCACCAACACCAGCAACCCGCGCAACGTGATTGCCGCAGGCCTGCTGGCGCGCAACGCCAACAAGCTGGGCCTCAGCCGCAAGCCGTGGGTCAAGTCGTCGCTGGCGCCGGGCTCCAAGGCTGTGCAGTTGTACCTGGAAGAGGCGGGGTTGGAAAAGGAACTGGAACAACTGGGCTTTGGTATCGTCGCCTTCGCCTGCACCACCTGCAACGGCATGTCGGGTGCACTGGACCCCGTGATCCAGCAGGAAATCATCGACCGCGACCTGTACGCCACCGCCGTGCTGTCGGGTAACCGCAACTTCGACGGGCGCATCCACCCTTACGCCAAGCAGGCGTTCCTCGCGTCGCCGCCACTGGTGGTGGCCTACGCGATTGCCGGCACCATCCGCTTCGACATCGAGAAAGATGTGCTGGGCGTGGTCGACGGCAAGGAAATCCGCCTCAAGGACATCTGGCCCAGCGACGAGGAAATTGACGCCGTGGTGCGTGCGGCGGTCAAGCCGGAGCAGTTCCGCAAGGTCTATATCCCGATGTTCGCCATCGAGGAAGACCGCGGTCCGAAAGTCGCGCCGCTGTACGACTGGCGCCCGATGAGCACCTATATCCGCCGCCCGCCTTACTGGGAAGGTGCCCTGGCCGGCGAGCGGACCCTGCGTGGCATGCGCCCGCTGGCGGTGCTACCGGACAACATCACCACCGACCACCTGTCGCCGTCCAACGCCATCCTGCTCGACAGCGCCGCGGGTGAGTACCTGGCGAAGATGGGCCTGCCCGAAGAGGACTTCAACTCCTATGCCACACACCGTGGCGACCACCTGACCGCCCAGCGCGCCACCTTCGCCAACCCCAAGCTGTTCAACGAAATGGTGCGCAAGGATGACGGCAGCGTGAAGCAGGGTTCGCTGGCGCGCATCGAGCCCGAAGGCAAGGTGACGCGCATGTGGGAGGCCATCGAGACCTACATGGAGCGCAAGCAGCCGCTGATCATCGTCGCCGGTGGCGACTATGGCCAGGGTTCGTCCCGCGACTGGGCGGCCAAAGGGGTGCGCCTGGCCGGTGTCGAAGCGATCGTCGCCGAAGGCTTCGAGCGCATTCACCGCACCAACCTGGTGGGCATGGGGGTGTTGCCGCTGGAGTTCAAGCCGGGCACTGACCGCAAGACCCTGGGCCTGGATGGCAGCGAGACCTATGACGTGCTCGGCGAGCGCAAGCCGCGGGCGACCCTGACCCTGGTGGTGACACGGCGCAATGGCGAGCGTGTGGAGGTGCCAGTGACCTGCCGCCTGGACACTGCCGAGGAAGTGTCGATCTACGAAGCGGGCGGGGTGCTGCAGCGCTTTGCCCAGGACTTCCTCGAAGCGACCGCTTGAACAGGACTTGAACATGGCACATGTAGCGCAAGTGAAAATTCCCGCCACGTACATCCGTGGCGGCACCAGCAAAGGCGTGTTCTTCCGCCTGCAGGACCTGCCGGAACCGGCTCAGGTCCCAGGCCCGGCGCGTGACGCGCTGCTGTTGCGGGTAATCGGCAGCCCCGACCCATATGCCAAGCAGATCGACGGCATGGGCGGCGCCACCTCGAGCACCAGCAAGACGGTCATCCTGTCGAAGAGCATCAAGCCCGGGCACGATGTCGACTACCTGTTCGGCCAGGTCGCCATCGACAAGGCCTTCGTCGACTGGAGCGGCAACTGCGGCAACCTCTCTGCTGCGGTCGGCTCGTTCGCCATCAGCAACGGCCTGGTCGACCCGGCGCGCATTCCGCGCAACGGCATGGCCACGGTGCGCATCTGGCAAGCCAACATCGGCAAGACCATCATTGCCCATGTGCCGATCACCGAAGGTGAGGTGCAGGAAACCGGCGACTTCGAACTGGACGGGGTGACCTTCCCCGCCGCCGAAGTGCAGCTTGAGTTCCTCGACCCGGCCGCCGACGAGGATGGCGATGGCGGTGCGATGTTCCCCACCGGCAACCTGGTAGACGACCTGGAAGTGCCGGGTATCGGTACCTTCAAGGCCACCTTGATCAACGCCGGTATCCCGACTGTGTTCGTCAATGCCGCCGACATCGGTTACACCGGCACTGAATTGCAGGATGCGATCAACGGCGACCCCGAGGCGCTGCTGCGTTTCGAGACCATCCGCGCCTACGGCGCCGTGCGCATGGGCCTGATCGAGCATGTCGACCAGGCTGCCGGGCGTCAGCACACACCGAAGGTGGCTTTCGTTGCGCCGCCGAGCACCTACACTGCGTCCAGTGGCAAGGCAGTTGCGGCCGCTGACATCGACTTGTTGGTGCGTGCGTTGTCCATGGGCAAGCTGCACCACGCGATGATGGGGACCGCTGCCGTGGCCATTGGTACCGCTGCAGCCATTCCAGGCACGCTGGTCAACCTCGCTGCGGGTGGGGGTGAACGCAGTGCCGTGCGGTTTGGCCACCCGTCCGGCACCTTGCGGGTCGGGGCCGAGGCGCGTCAGGTGGATGGCGAGTGGACGGTGACCAAGGCAATCATGAGCCGCAGTGCTCGCGTGCTGATGGAGGGCTGGGTTCGCGTGCCTGGCGATAGCTTCTAACGCACCACTGGCGCTCGGCTTTCGTTAGCTGGGGCTGCTTTGCAGCCCTTTCGCGACCCACGGCCGCTCCTACAGGAGTACACGGTCTCTTGCAGGAGCGGCCTTGGGTTGCGAAAGGGTCGCGAAGCGGCCCCGGCAATTCCGAAGGGAGCTGGCTATGAGCGCCAACGTGGACCTGAACGACCGCCCGGACTACGACCGGGTGCTGCAAACCCTGGCCGACTACGCCCTCGGCTACCGGGTCGAATCCCCTGAAGCCTTGGATACCGCGCGCAACTGCCTGATGGACACCCTCGGCTGTGGCCTGCTGGCGCTGCGCTTCCCCGAATGCACCAAGCTCCTCGGTCCGCTGGTGGAAGGCACCGTAGTGCCCAATGGTGCGCGCGTTCCCGGTACCGCTTACCGCCTCGACCCGGTCAAGGCAGCCTGGGACATCGGCTGCACCGTGCGTTGGCTGGACTACAACGACACTTGGCTGGCTGCAGAGTGGGCGCACCCTTCTGACAACCTTGGCGGCATCCTGGCGGTTGCCGATCACCTGTCGCAGAAACGTGTGGCCAGCGGCGAGGCACCGCTGCTGATGCGTGACGTGCTCGAAGCCATGGTCATGGCCCATGAGATCCAGGGCGTACTGGCACTGGAGAACTCGTTCAATCGCGTCGGCCTCGATCACGTGATACTGGTCAAGGTGGCCTCGGCCGCCGTATGCGCCCGGCTGATGGGTGCCAATCGCGAACAGATGCTCTCGGCGCTTTCCCATGCATTCGTCGATGGCCAGGCATTGCGCACTTACCGCCATGCGCCCAATGCCGGCTCTCGCAAGTCCTGGGCGGCGGGTGACGCCTCCAGCCGGGGCGTGCGCCTGGCTGATATCGCGCTGCGTGGCGAAATGGGCGTGCCAGGGGTGCTGACTGCGGCGCAGTGGGGTTTCCACGACGTCTCGTTCAGCCACACCAACAAGGACCTGGCGGTAAAACCTGCCGGCCAGTATGAGCTGCGCCTGCCGCAACCCTTGGCCAGTTACGTGATGGAGAATGTGCTGTTCAAGGTCAGCTTCCCAGCCGAGTTCCACGCCCAGACGGCCTGCGAAGCGGCGGTGACCCTGCACCCGCTGGTGCGTAACCGCCTGCATGAAATCGACCGCATCGTCATCACCACCCAAGAGTCGGCGATCCGCATCATTTCCAAGCGAGGCCCGCTGGCCAATGCTGCCGACCGTGATCACTGCCTGCAGTACATGGTGGCGGTGCCGCTGATCTTCGGCCACCTGGTGGCCGAGCATTATGAAGATGCCTTCCATGCCAATCACCCCAGCATCGATCGCTTGCGCGAGAAGATGGAGGTGGTCGAAGACCCGCGCTTCAGCCGTGAGTATCTGGAGCCGGACAAGCGCTCGATTGCCAACGCCGTGCAGGTGTTCTTCAAGGATGGCAGCAGTACAGAGCAGGTGCTGGTGGAGTACCCGATCGGGCATCGGCGGCGGCGCGAGGAGGGGATACCGCTGCTGGAGGCCAAGTTCAAGGGCAACCTGGCGACGCGCTTTGTGCGCCAGCGCTGCGAAGCGATTTTTGAACTGTGCAAGGACCAGCAAAGGCTGGAACAGATGGCAGTGCACAGGTTTGTCGACCTGTTCGTGATTTGAGGTTTCTCATGCCGGCCTCTTCGCGGGTAAACCCGCTCCTACAGGTTCGCCACAGGATTTGACTGCTGTGGTGATCCTGTAGGAGCGGGTTTACCCGCGAAGAGGCCGGCATAGGCTGAAACAAGAAAGCCCCGGCATCGCTGCCGGGGCTTTCTTTTACTGCATGTAGCTCAGCTTACGCCTGAACCACCGGGATCTTGGCGTTGGCAGCCGCTTCACGGAACTCGGCGATCTGGTCGAAGCTCAGGTAGCGGTAAACGTCGGCAGCCATGCTGTCGATGTCTTTCGCGTACTGCATGTACTCTTCGACGGTCGGCAGCTTGCCGATGATCGAAGCGACGGCAGCCAGCTCGGCCGAGGCCAGGTACACGTTGGTGGCGTCGCCCAGACGGTTCGGGAAGTTACGGGTCGAGGTGGAGACCACGGTCGAACCGGTCTGCACACGTGCCTGGTTACCCATGCACAGCGAGCAGCCTGGCATTTCCATGCGCGCACCGGCTTTGCCGTAGATGCCGTAGTAGCCTTCTTCGGTCAGCTGGTGGGCGTCCATCTTGGTTGGCGGGGCCAGCCACAGACGGGTCGGAATACCGCCCTTGACCTTGTCCAGCAGCTTGCCGGCAGCGCGGAAGTGACCGATGTTGGTCATGCACGAACCGATGAACACTTCGTCGATCTTCTCGCCCTGTACCGAGGACAGCAGGCGGGCATCGTCCGGGTCGTTCGGCGCGCAGAGCACAGGCTCCTTGACGTCGGCCAGGTCGATTTCGATGATTTCGGCGTATTCGGCATCGGCGTCGGCCGACAGCAGCTCAGGCTTGGCCAGCCAGGCTTCCATGGCCTGGGCGCGACGCTCCAGGGTGCGGGCATCGCCGTAGCCTTCGCCGATCATCCAGCGCAGCAGGGTGATGTTGGACTGCAGGTATTCGGCGATGGCCTTTTCCGGCAGCTTGATGGTGCAGCCAGCAGCGGAACGCTCAGCCGAGGCGTCGGACAGCTCGAAGGCTTGCTCGACGGTCAGTTCGTCCAGGCCTTCGATTTCCAGGATGCGGCCGGAGAAGGCGTTTTTCTTGCCCTTCTTCTCGACGGTCAGCAGGCCCTTCTGGATGGCGTAGTAAGGGATGGCATGGACCAGGTCACGCAAGGTGATGCCTGGCTGCATTTTGCCCTTGAAGCGCACCAGGATCGATTCTGGCATGTCCAGCGGCATGACGCCGGTGGCGGCGGCGAAGGCCACCAGGCCGGAACCGGCCGGGAACGAGATGCCGATCGGGAAGCGGGTGTGCGAGTCGCCACCGGTACCCACGGTGTCAGGCATCAGCATGCGGTTCAGCCAGCTGTGGATGATGCCGTCGCCTGGGCGCAGCGACACGCCGCCACGGGTGCGGATGAAGTCTGGCAGGGTGTGGTGGGTGGTGACGTCGATCGGCTTCGGATAAGCCGCGGTGTGGCAGAACGACTGCATCACCAGGTCAGCGGAGAAGCCCAGGCACGCCAGGTCTTTCAGCTCGTCACGGGTCATCGGGCCAGTGGTGTCCTGGGAACCGACGGTGGTCATCTTCGGCTCGCAGTAGGCACCTGGGCGTACGCCCTGGCCTTCCGGCATGCCGCAGGCACGGCCGACCATCTTCTGCGCCAGGGTGAAGCCCTTGCCGGTGTCGGCTGGCTGCTCTGGCTTCTTGAACAGGTCGGATGGGCCCTGGCCCAGCTCGGCGCGGGCTTTTTCGGTCAGGCCACGGCCGACGATCAGCGGGATACGGCCGCCGGCGCGGACTTCGTCGAGCAGCACTTCGGTTTTCAGTGCGAACTCGGTGACCAGCTCGTCGCTGCCGTGGCGGCGCACTTCACCTTTGAACGGGTAAACGTCGATGACGTCGCCCATGGCCAGGTTGGTGCAGTCGAATTCGATCGGCAGGGCGCCGGCGTCTTCCATGGTGTTGTAGAAGATCGGGGCGATCTTGGTGCCGAAGCAGAAGCCACCGGCGCGCTTGTTCGGCACGTACGGGATGTCGTCGCCGAAGAACCACAGCACCGAGTTGGTGGCGGATTTACGCGAGGAACCGGTACCGACCACGTCACCGACGTAGGCAACCGGGAAGCCCTTGGCCTTGACCGCTTCGATCTGCGCCAGCGGGCCGACCGAACCAGGCTGAGAAGGCTCGATGCCGTCACGGGCCATTTTCAGCATGGCCAGGGCGTGCAGCGGGATGTCAGGGCGCGACCAGGCGTCCGGAGCAGGGGACAGGTCGTCGGTGTTGGTTTCGCCAGGCACCTTGAACACGGTCAGGGTGTACTTGTCGGCGATGGCCGGACGCGAGGTGAACCACTCGCCGGCAGCCCAGGACTCCAGCACGGCCTTGGCGTGAACGTTGCCGGCCTTGGCTTTTTCGGCCACGTCGTGGAAGGCATCGAACATCAGCAGGGTGTGCTTGAGCTGTTCGGCCGCGACGGCGCCCAGTTCGGCGTCGTCGAGCAGCGCGACCAGCGTCTCGATGTTGTAGCCGCCCTGCATGGTGCCCAGCAGTTCAGCGGCGTGCTTGCGGTCGATCAGTGGCGACTTGGCTTCGCCCTTGGCCACGGCGGAGAGGAAAGCGGCCTTGACGTAGGCAGCTTCGTCGACCCCTGGTGGAACGCGGTTGGTGATCAGGTCTACGAGGAAGGCTTCTTCGCCGGCCGGCGGGTTTTTCAGCAGCTCGACCAGGCCTGCAGTTTGTTCGGCGTTCAGCGGCTGGGGCACGATACCCAGGGCGGCACGCTCTTCGATGTGTTTGCGGTAGGCTTCAAGCACAGTTATTACCCTCATCAGTGGTCCCTAAAGGGAGTCCGGGACGCTCATCCAGCATTCAGTGCACCCATGCGCTGCCACGGCTTTGTGGGCCGCCCAGCCAGAGTCGCAAAGAATCCTTACAGAAGCTGCTTTCAAAGTTTTACGCCTGCAGAACGGGAGCTGATGAGGGCTGGCGCGGGCATGCGAGGGTGCATGGCCCGGGCCAACGCCGTTCTACCGGATGAACTGTGCTCGTGACGCTTTGAAAACAGCTTCCAACGGACATTGTTGCCTTGAAAAGGCGGGATGATTCTACGGCAAATTGTCGCGGAAGGTAAGGCGGCGATCATGACTTTAACGAGTGACCGTGGTTAGACAAAGGGCTAACATGGGCCCGTGTTCCACCGCCAAGCCGTTGTTTTTCCATGTCCAACCAGTCCATCAAGACCCCTTGCGTCGGCCTTTGCTCCACGGTGTATGGAGACACGGTGTGCCGTGGCTGCAAGCGTTTCCACCATGAAGTGATCCACTGGAACGGCTACGACGAGGCGCAGAAGCGCGCCGTGTGGCTGCGCCTGGAGCAGCTTTTGGCACAGGTGATGATGGCCAAGCTGGAAGTGTTCGACAAAAACGTGCTGCGCCAGCAGTTGCAGCAGCGCTCGATCCGCTTCGTCGAACAGCAGTCGGAATATTGCTGGGCCTATCAGCTGATCGCGCGCGGGGCGCGGATGATCCGCGATCTGGAGGCTTACGGCATGGCGCTGCTGCCGGAGTTTCGCGACTGGGAACTGCCGCAACTGCGCGATGCCATCGATCGCGAGTTCTTCCTGTTGTCCGAAGCGCACTACCAGCGCTACATCGCCCCCAGCTTCCTGCGCGATGCGGTGGGCGACGGGCAGGGCTGAGACCCTGCCCGCATCGGCGAATCAGTCGCCGGTGTACTCGCAGCCGCTGGTGCAGGTTTCGTGGATGCGCACCTTGGACAGCTCAGGCATCAACGGCTTGACCTGGTCCCAGATCCACTTGGCGATCACTTCGCTGGTGGGGTTTTCCAGGCCTGGGATGTCGTTCAGGTAGTTGTGGTCCAACTGCTCGTAGATCGGCTTGAAGATCGCCTTGACCTCGGCGAAGTCACGAATCCAGCCGGTGTGCGGGTCCAGCGGGCCGGTCAGGTGCAGGCCGACCTTGAACGAGTGGCCATGCAGGCGGCCGCACTTGTGGCCTTCCGGAACGTGAGGGAGGCGGTGGGCCGATTCGAAAGTGAATTCCTTGAAGATTTCCACGCTGTCATAACTCTGTGTGAATCAATAATGTGCGCAGTCTACCAGCATGGCCACTACAAGGCTTGCAGGCGTTCGTGCAGCCGCCCGGTGGCTATCAGTTCCAGTAGTTCGTCGCCCAGCCGCTGGCTTTCGGCGATCGCCTGGTACCAGTAGCGCTTGCGGCTCGGCGCATCGCCCATGAAACGCTTGAAATCGTTGCGGTCGGGCAGTTTGCCGTAGGGCAGGGCGGCCAGGTACTGCGGCGACGGGGTCATCAGCAGCACGTTCTGCAGGCGCGTGGCGTCACCCTTGCGCCAGGGCAGTGCCTTGTCGAACCAGCCGGGCACCACCTTGTCGGTGAAGTGTGGGTACAGCACCAGGTCGTCACCGCGGTAGGGCAGGTCGAGGTGGTAGTCGAGCAGGCCGCCGTCGCGGTACGTGCCGGCGCCCGCGCCGGGAATGTCGCGCACACCTTCCATCACCATCGGGATCGAGCCCGAGGCGAGCAGGGCGTGGCGCAGGTTGGCCAGGTCCAGCGGCAGGCAGCGCGAGGGAAAGTCGGTGAGGGCGTCAAGCGGCGGTGCACTGCGCGCATCGTGCAGGATGACGCGCTCGAAGTGCCGGGCCAGGCGCGCGCGCCCCAGCAGGTTGCTGGCGATCACCGAACCCAGGCCCATGCCCAGGCGGCCACGATGGTCGTGGGCGAGCTGGCCGTGGCTTTTCACCACCAGGATGTTCAGGCGGTAGTGCGGGTTGGCGAGGATCTGGCCGTCGCGGCCCTGCAGCAGGTCGTCGAGCATCCGCTGGCAGCTGCGGCTGATTTCGGCGGGGGTGACGCCCTTGGCGAAGTCCTGCTCGGTGTACAACTCGCCCAGGCGGCGGATGCCGGCCACCGGGTCGTCGAGGCAGGCGCTGGCGAAGCGCCAGGAGCCGATCGAGGCGCCGATCAGTGCGCGTTGCCGCGGTGCCGCTGGCAGCCATTCACCGAACAGGGCCAGGTCCAGGCCCTGGATGCCCAGCGGCTTTGGCCCGCCCGCAGCACCTGGCAATACACCCACATCGGCCGCCTGCAGGCCACGTTCGCGAATTTGCTGCAGCGCGCGCTGGCCAGCCTTGAAGGTGAGTGCAGGGAATTTGATGTGAATGGCGCTCATGACGGATCTCGCAGGTAACCAGGCGGTCATTATAGGGGCTTGATACCACTACAGCTGCGCTATCATGGCGCCAGCTGTTTTCAGGTTGAATTAAGGACCGCTGTTTAGTCTTAACCCCGTAGACAACTTGAACGTCGCTCAGGAGAGCCACCATGAAAACCTTGACTGCCCTGTTCACCGCCGCCGCCCTTGCCCTGGGCGCCAATGCTGCCTTCGCCAAGGACGTCCAGCCTGACGAAGTGGTCAAACTGGTCAACGCCAAGACCATCAAGTCCCTGGACGAGCTCAAGGCCGCCGCCGTGGCCAAGCATCCAGGCGCCACCGTCACCGATTCGGAGCTGGAAAACGAATACGGTCGCTACATCTACAAGGTCGACCTGCGCGATACGCAAAACGTCGAGTGGGATGTCGACCTGGATGCCAAGACCGGTGAAGTGTTGAAGGACGAGCGGGACAGCTGATGATCCACTTACCCCGGCTGGCGCGGTATCTGGCGCTGTCGTTGCTGGCCGTGTGCTCGCTGGCCGTTGCCCGCGACCTGGACCAGGACCAGGCCCTGAAACTGCGCCAGAAGGGCATCATCCTGCCACTCGAGCAATTGCTGGCAACCGCCCTGGGGCGTTACCCCGGGGCGCGTTTGCTGGAGGCTGAGCTGGAAGAAGACGACGGCCGCTACGAATATGAAGTCGAACTGCTGACCAAGGAAGGTGTGGTGCGCGAGATCAAGCTTGATGCCAGCAGTGGTGTCCTGCTCAAAGATGAGGAAGACGACTGACATGCGCCTGCTGCTTGTCGAAGACAACGTGCCCCTGGCCGACGAACTGACCACCAGCCTGCAGCGCCAGGGGTATGCCATTGACTGGTTGGCCGATGGCCGCGATGCGGTTTACCAGGGCCAGAGCGAACCCTACGATCTGATAATCCTCGATCTTGGCCTGCCAGGCTTGCCGGGCCTGGAGGTGCTGGCGCAGTGGCGTGCCGGGGGGCTGGTCACGCCGGTGCTGATCCTTACGGCGCGCGGGTCGTGGGCAGAGCGTATCGAAGGCCTGAAAGCCGGGGCCGACGATTACCTGAGCAAGCCTTTTCACCCTGAGGAGCTGCAGCTGCGTATTCAGGCACTGCTGCGCCGGGCCCGCGGCTTGGCCAACCAGCCAACCCTGGAAGCTGCAGGCCTGCACCTGGATGAAAGCCGCCAATGCGTGAGTCGCGATGGCGTCGACATCCAGCTCACTGCCGCGGAATTTCGCCTGTTGCGCTACTTCATGCTGCATCCGCAGCAGATCCTGTCCAAGAGCCACCTGGCCGAGCACCTTTACGACGGCGAGACCGAGCGTGATTCCAATGTGCTGGAGGTGCACGTCAACCACCTGCGGCGCAAGCTTGGGCGCAGCGTCATCGAAACGCGTCGCGGGCAGGGTTACATCTATGCCGGGAGCACCGGGTGAAGTCCATCCAGGCGCGCCTGAGCCTGGGCCTGGTCGCCGTGCTGGTGGTGGTCGGCGTGGTGCTCGCGCAGCTGACCCTGTGGCTGTTCGAGGCTGGTTTGCAGCGCTACCTGGAAAACGGCCTGCGCAAGGAAAGCGAGAACCTGCTGGTGGCGCTGGTGCGCGGGCCGTCTGGCCTGCAGCTGGATGAACGGCGCATTTCCGCGGCTTACCAGCGGCCTTTCTCGGGCTACTACTTCCGTATCGACTTCGACCAGGGTACCTGGCGCTCGCGTTCGCTGTGGGACCTGGACATGCCCAAGCCGGCCGCGCCGGGGCTGTCCGATAGCCATGAGCTGGGCCCGGAAGGCCAGCAATTGCTGGCATTGCGCGCCGATTACCGGCGCCTGGGCCAGAACATCTCGATCAGCGTGGCGCAAGACTATTCGCCAGTACGCGAGGGTTTTCGTCGGCTGCAGCAGATCGGCCTGGGCATGGGCCTGGTGGCATTGCTGATCGTACTGGTGCTGCAGCGCGTGACCGTGACCCGCTCGCTGCGCCCGCTGGAGCGCGCACGTCAGCAGATCGCCCAGCTGCAGCAAGGCCAGCGTTCGCAACTCGATGCCCAGGTGCCCAGCGAGCTGGCGCCGCTGGTGGGCCAGATCAACCACTTGCTCAGCCACACCGAAGACAGCCTGCGCCGTTCGCGCAATGCCTTGGGCAACCTCGGCCATGCGTTGAAGACTCCGCTGGCGGTGCTGCTCAGCCTGGCCTCCAGCGAGCGCTTGAAAGACTTGCCAGAGGTGCAGGCGCAGCTGCGTGAACAGCTGGAGCAGATCCAGCAGCGCCTGGCCCGCGAGCTGAATCGGGCGCGCCTGGCAGGCGATGCCTTGCCTGGCGCCCAGTTCGATTGTGATGCCGAGCTGCCGGGCTTGCTTGCGACCTTGGGCATGATCCATGGCGAAGGCTTGCTGCTTGAGCGCGATGTGCCGCCGGGGCTGCTGTTGCCGTGGGATCGCGAAGACGTTCTGGAACTGCTCGGTAACCTGCTGGACAACGCTTGCAAGTGGGCCGACAGCGAAGTGCGTCTGGGGATTGCGCCCACAGCCGAGGGGTATCGGTTGTGGGTCGATGATGACGGCCCCGGTATTCCCGAAAGTCAGCGGCTGCAGGTGCTGGAGCGTGGCTCGCGGCTCGATGAGCAGGTCGATGGGCATGGGCTGGGGTTAGGGATCGTGCGCGATATCGTCGAGGCCTGGGGTGGGCGGTTGGCGTTGCTTGAGAGCACCTTGGGCGGGTTGCGGGTGAGCATCGAGCTACCGCGCAAGTCGAGGTAATGCTGGGCCGCGTAGCGCCCCCAGCGGCCAGATCAGCACTGCAAAAAAATTGCAGTACAGCCGCATTTTTTTGAATTAGCCCAATCGTCCCCCGCCCGGCACAATCCCCCTCACGAAACCCTGCGGTTTCCATCTCTCCACGGACGGAGCCCCTTGTGGTATTGCATCCGCGATACGAGGCCCAGGCCACTTCGGCTGGGCTTTCTTTTTAATCAAAAAAATTACAGATCCCGATTACTCAAATGTCTGCCATGCGTTCCGAACGTCGTCTGCAGCGGCTGTTGCCAGCGCCCCTGAATATCCCTCCCAAAGAATGGTTGCGCGCCGGTATCGGCGCGTTGCTCGGCCTGTTCCTCGCCGGTTGGTTGACCAGCCTGGCCTATGGCCCGGGCATTGCCCTGCACCTGCTCGGCCCGTTGGCCGCTTCGGCGGTACTGGTGTTTGCCGTGCATTCCGGGCCGTTGGCCCAGCCGTGGCCTGTGCTTGGCAGTTATGCCCTGGCCGGTGCGGTCGGCCTGGCCATGCGCCAGGGCTTGGGCCCCGAGTTGTGGGTGGCCGCCATTGCCCTGGGCATCTCGATACTGGTGATGTGCCTGCTGCGCTGCCTGCACCCGCCAGGCGGTGGCGTGGCGGTGAGCGCGGTACTGGCCGATTCTGAGCTGACGGCCATGGGTGATCACCTGCTGGAGCCGGTGTTGCTCAATGCGCTGATACTGGTAAGCGTGGCGGTGATCTACAACCGCCTGACCGGTGTGCGCTACCCGAAAGGCGCATTGCCGCGCAAGGACCCGCACCACACCCACGACCCGCTGCCCAGCGAGCGCGTCGGCATCCGTGGCGCCGACCTGGATCAGGCGCTGGAAGAGCTGGGCGAATTTGTCGACGTCACCCGCGACGAACTGGAACGCATCATCCTCGCCACCGAGCACCACGCCCTGCAGCGCAGCCTCGGCGGCATCACGGCGGGGGCGGTGATGTCGCGCGATGTGCAGTTCGCTTCGCCGCAGACCACCCTGGAGCAGGCCTGGAAAATGCTCGACAGCCATCACCTGAAAACCTTGCCGGTGCTGCAGCAGGGCAAGCTGGTGGGTATCGTCAGCCTCAGCGATCTGGTCGGCCCGGCCATGCAGCGGGGCCAGTTCAGTTGGCGTGGCCTGCTCGGCCGCAAAGTGGTGCGCATGGAGCAGGTGATGAGCCGGCGGGTGGTCAGTGTCAGCAGCCAGCATCCGCTGGAGCGCCTGCTGCCGCTGCTCTGCGAGCAAGGCATGCACTGCCTGCCAGTGCTCGACGGTGATCAGCTGGTGGGTGTGGTCACCCAGACCGACCTGGTCGCCGGCCTCAAGCGCCAGTTGCTCAGTGCCGCCGGCAGTGCGTCAGATAACCGGATCCCAGCGTTGTGACCAATCACTGGCGCCGGCTGCCACCAGCCGGCGCAGCACCGCGATGGCCTGTTGCAGGGCCTCGCTGTCGCGTTTGCGCGGGTACACCAGGTAGGTCGGGTAGGTGAATTCCGGCGCTTGTGGCACTCGCTCGAACACGCCGCTTTCCAGGTAGGCCTGTACGACACGAGTACGGAAATACCCGCTTCCCCCTTGGTCGAGGATGAACTGCAGGGCCAACGGCCCGAGGTTGAAACTCAGCGCGGGGCGCGCGCAGTCGGGCAGGGCGGCATCGTGCTGGCGGCGGAAGGCTTCACCCCAGTCGATGTAGATGTACGGCTCGGGCCGATCGACCCGGCGCACACGAATCAGCTTTTCTTCCATCAACTGCTCCACCTGCAGCCCTGGACCGTAGGTCGGCTGGTACACCAGTGCGGCGTCGAGCAGGCCCATCTCCACCTTGCGCAGCAACGATTCGCCATCGCTCACCTCGCTGCGGATGGCATGGCTGGGCAGCTCGCGGTGCAGGGCACTGACCCAGTCCAGCAACATCGGGTTGCCCAGGCTCACTTCCGCGCCTACATGCAGCACCTGCTGGCAACCTTCGGGCAGTGGCAGGTCGCGACGTGCCGCTTCCCAGGTTTGCACCAGCTGATTGGCATAGCTGACGAAGGCTTCGCCATCACTGGTCAGGCTGGCACCGTTGCGGCTGCGCACGAACAGCTGGCAGCCCAGTTGCTGCTCCAGGCGTTGTACGCGGGCGGTGATGGCGGTCTGTGACACGAACAGGCGTTCGGCAGCGGCGACCAGGCTGCCGCAACGCACGACTTCCAGAAAGGTTCGGGCCTGATCGATGTCCATGAGCTGCTCTGTGGCGTTAAGGGGCGCCTATTCTAAGGCCTTTGCACTGTTATGGGGCGCATAAGCGTTCCCTGCAAATGTGCATATGCGTTGTGACTTTAGTCCCATGGCGGGCCCGGTGAGGCGGGCCATACTCAATATTCGCCCTTCAATAACAACAAGTATCGGGTTGCCACCAACATGACCTATCAGCACAGCTACGCCCACTCCATTGCCGACCCTGCTGCCTTCTGGGCCGAACAGGCCGATCACCTGGCCTGGTACCGCAAACCTTCCCTGACCCTGCAGGAAAATGCCGACGGCACCCACCAGTGGTTTGCCGATGGCCGCCTGAACAGTTGCTACCTGGCCCTTGATAGGCAAATCGAGCTGGGCCGTGGCGAGCAGACGGCGTTGCTCTACGACTCACCCGTGACCGGCGTGCAGCAAGCATTCAGCTATAACCAGCTGCGTGACGAAGTAGCGCGCCTGGCCGGGCTGTTGCGCCAGTTGGGTGTGGGCAAAGGGGATGGCGTGATCATCTACATGCCGATGGTGCCCCAGGCGGCCATGGCCATGCTTGCCTGCGCGCGGATCGGCGCCGTGCATTCGGTGGTATTCGGTGGCTTTGCCGCCAATGAGCTGGCCCTGCGTATCGATGATGCGCGGCCAACGCTGCTGCTGACGGCATCCTGCGGCCTGGAATTCGACCGGGTGATCGAATACAAGCCGCTGGTCGACCGCGCCCTGCAGGCCGCTCGCCATCAGCCTCGCCAGGTGCTGGTACTGCAAAGGCCCCAAGCCCGCGCGCAGCTGCAACCAGGCCGTGATCTGGACTGGCAGCAGGCCTTGGTCGATGCCGAGCCGGTGGAACCCGTGGCGCTGGATGCCGGCGACCCGCTGTACATCATGTATACCTCCGGTACCACCGGTAAACCCAAGGGCATCGTTCGCGAAAATGGCGGCAACGCGGTCGCGCTTTGCTATGCGATGCGTCATATCTACGGGATGCAGGCTGGCGATGTGTGGTGGGGTATTTCTGATGTCGGCTGGGTGGTCGGCCATTCGCTGATCGTCTACGGGCCGCTGATGAGCGGCTGCACCACGGTGTTCTATGAGGGCAAGCCGATCCGCACGCCGGACGCCTCGGCGTACTGGCGGGTAGTCGAGCAGTACAAGGTCAATGCCTTGTTCTGCGCGCCCACCGCCATGCGTGCGATCCGAAAGGAAGACCCGGACGGCGAGCTGATCCGCAAACACGACCTGAGCTCGCTGCGCCAGCTGTTCCTGGCCGGGGAAAAGCTCGATTCCAGTACCCATCAGTGGCTGGAGCGGGTGACTGGCAAGCCGGTACACGACCATTGGTGGCAGACCGAAACCGGCTGGCCGGTGACCGCGCCTTGCGTGGGGCTGGAGGGCAGTGCGGCGCGGCCAGGTTCGAGCAACCGCGCGGTGCCGGGCTACCACGTGCGCGTGCTGGATGATGACGGGCACCTGTTGGGCCCTGATCAGCAAGGCGCCATCGTCATCGCCCTGCCGCTGCCGCCCGGGTGCAGCCAGACCTTGTGGGGCGACCATGAGCGCTACCTGCAGGCGTACCTGCAGACCTACCCGGGCTATTACCACACCGGTGACGGCGGTTATCTGGACGATGAAGGCTTTGTCTACATCATGGGCCGTACCGATGACGTGATAAACGTCTCTGGGCACCGCCTGTCCACGGGCGAGATGGAAGACCTGGTCGCACGTCACCCGGCGGTGGCCGAGTGTGCGGTGATTGGTGTGCATGACGAGATCAAGGGCCAGGTGCCGCTGGCGCTGGTGGTGCTCAAGGATGGCGAGGGTATTGCCGAGGCGCAGTTGCTGGTGGACCTGGTGGGCAGTGTGCGTGAGGAGATCGGTGCGCTGGCGTGCTTCAACCGGGTGCGACTGGTGAAGCGCTTGCCCAAGACCCGTTCGGGGAAAATCCTGCGGGCGGTGCTGCGCAAGATTGCTGACGGGCAGGCTTATGTGCCGCCCTCAACCTTGGATGATCCAGCGGTGCTGGGGGAGATCGAGGCGGTGCTGGCGGACCTGCCCAGGGCGGGTTGAGCGGGGCCGCGCAGCAGCCCCTGAATCATGAAGATCCGATCTGATGCAGTTGCCCCAGGCGACTGCGGGTGCGCATCAGGTCGGCCAGTGGCCCACCGAGGCTTTCTTCAAGTGGCCGTCGCCCGATGACGGTCACCTGCCGGTCCTGGTCATACAGCACATCCACCAAGTTGACGAAGCGCTGCTGCGCCGCCAGCGAGCACTCCGCCAGGTCATCCAGCCCATCGATCACCCACTCGTCGTATAGCCCGGCCAACACCAGGTAGTCGATCACCGCCGTGGCCTTCTCGCAAAGGTCGTCAAAGGCCAGCACCACGCGCCGGCCATCAATGGCCAGGGCGCGTAGCGGGCGCTTGTTCACTTCCAGCATCACGGGCTGTTCATCCGGCACGTTCAGCGCCTGGCGCTGCGCTGCATTACCCGGCCACACATAGTGCCCCTGGGTGAAACGCTGGTGCTCACGGTTGGCCGGCAGGCTGCGAAAATCGGTGTCGCCGCCGACTTCGAGCACTTCCATCGAACTGTTGATCAGGCGGATCACGGGCAGGAAACGCTCGTGGTACAGCGGGTTGGGCAAGAGCCCTTCAGGTGCGTAGTTGGAGGTCACCAAAAGGAAGATGCCGCGGGCGAACAGGGCGTTGAACAGCCGGGTCAATAGCATGGCATCGCCGATGTCATGCACATGGAACTCGTCGAAGCACAGCACCTGGCAGTCGCCGAGCAGTTCGTCGAGGGTCGCGCCCAGTGCATCGTCCAGCAGGCGGTGCTGGTGCATGCCTTGGTGCAGGCGGGCGAAAAAGTCATGGAAGTGCAGGCGCCGCTTTGCCGCTACCGGCGCGGCCTGGAAAAAGCCATCGAGCAGCCAGCTCTTGCCGCGGCCTACCGAGCCATACAGATAAAGGCTGCGAGGTTGGCCACTTTCCAGTTGGGCGAGCTGCACCGCCATGCTGTGGATGACCCGGCGCTGGCCATCGCTGAGCTGATAGCCGCGGCTGGCGGCCTTGGCTTCGAACCAGTTGAGCAGTTCACTCTGCTCGGGCGCTGCGGCGCGCAGGCGCTGGCCAAGCTGGCGCAGCGGAGCGGGGATCCAGGCGGACAAGGCAAAGCCTCCTCGGGCGATGGCTGGGCAGCGCAGCTTGCCCGAGGAAGGCGGTTTTGACCAATACAAAAAGTGCCAGGCATTGATCGTCTGGCACGATAATTCAGGCCTTGCGCTCCAGCTGGCGCTCAATCATGTACTTCACGGTCAACCGGCGTTCCTTGAGCTGGCGCAGGTCTTCGTCGACAAAATTGCCTGCCGAGATCGATTCGGCGGCCAGCACCTGGTTGTCGATATCCATGTACTCGTCGAGCAGGCGGTCGAGGGCCTTGTCCTGTTGCCGCCGCTGCTGGACGATTTCGCGCGGGTAGTGCAGGTCCTGGTAGAGGTCGTGAGAAACGGGCATGGAGGCCTCCTTGGTCAACACAGTTCGTGTATCTGATTGGAAGGGAGGAATGCGATTGTGTTGAAGCGAAGCGCTGGAAAAACGACGGATGGTTGCCTTCTAGGCCCGTGAAAACCGCCCGGGAACACTAACTTGCTGTTTTAAGGCATTTTTTTTCACGTAGGGGGTTCACAGACCGAAACTTTGTTGTTAAAGTGCCGCGCATTCCAAGACAACAACCCAGTTGTCACCCAATTGGAATTGTCAGAGCAGCATCAGCTGCATCCGATACAGGGGCGTCGCCAAGCGGTAAGGCAGCAGGTTTTGATCCTGCCATGCGTTGGTTCGAATCCAGCCGCCCCTGCCATTTTTCTCTTCAAATCCCTATTCATGATTCAGTGCAGATGACTATCGGCGCTGGGTTTTGTCGTTTCCGTTTCTTGCAATGGCCTCTTCGCGGGTAAACCGGTGCGCCGAACCGATTTACCCGCGAAAGGGCCAGTGCAGGCGAAGCAGGTCTAACCTGGCACCCGCAGCAGTTCATTCAACACCCTGGCCAGTTCATCCGCCTGCACCGGCTTCTGCACCACCAGGCTCCCCGGCAGTTCCAGCCCTTCCAGCTCTGCATACCCGGTCAGAAACACCACCGGCAGCTGCGGATGTCGCTGGCGTGCCGCCAGGGCCAGTTGCCCGCCGTTGAATTCGGGCATGGCAAAGTCGGTCAGCAGCAGGTCGATATCGTCGTCCAGCAGTACCAGCGCCTGCTCCCCACTGTGCGCCTGACGTACCTGGTAGCCATACTGGCGCAGCACGTCACCGAGCATGTCGCGCACCAGATGATCGTCATCCACCAGCAGTACCGTGCGGTCTCGGCCACTGTCATCGATCGAAAGGGTGGCAGTGGGCAGGACAGGGTCGACGGCGACTTCCTGCTTCACCGCCGGCAAGTACACCGCCACCTGGGTGCCATGCCCAGGCTCGGTATCGATGCGCACACCGCCGCCGGATTGCTTCGCGAAGCCGAACACCTGGGCCAGACCCAGGCCGGAGCCTTTGCCGATGTCCTTGGTGGTGAAGAACGGCTCGAACACCTTGGCCAGCACTTCTTCGCTCATGCCGCAGCCGGTGTCGCGAATGCTCAGCATCACGTACTCACCCGGCTCCGGGTCTTCCGGGCGCTGCGGGCGCGCCTTGATCCGCGTGTTGCGGGTCGACAGGGTCAGCTGGCCGCCTTCTGGCATGGCGTCGCGGGCGTTGATCGCCAGGTTGAGGATGATCATCTCGGTCTGGGTCGGGTCGGTCAGCGCTTGCCACAGGCTGTGGTCCAGGTCCAGACGCACCAGGATGTTTCCGCCGAGGGTGCGGCTCAGCAGTTCCTCCAGGCCGGTAAGGGTGCGGTTCAGGTTCAGCGGCACCGGCTCCAGGCGCTGGCGGCGGGAAAAGGCGAGCAGCTGCGAGGTCAGCTTGGCGCCGCGCTCACCGGCTTCGCGGATGTGCGTCAGGCGGCTGCGGGCCTTTTCCAGTTCACCCTTGGCCAGGTCGCGTTCAAGAAAGCTGGCGCCGGTGAGGATGACCGTGAGCAGGTTGTTGAAGTCGTGGGCGACCCCCGCAGTGAGCTGGCCGACAGCCTCCAGCCGCTGCATCTGCTGCAGCGCCGCCTCGATGCGTTCGCGCTCGGTGATCTGTTCGCGCAGGCGGGTGTTGGCTTCGGCAAGGCCGAGGGCGTTTTCCCGTTCGCTGGTGATGTCGCGCGCTACCACGTAGAGCAAGGTGTCTTCCGGCACCACCACCCAGGACAGCCAGCGCAACTGGCCGCTGGCATGCTGGATGCGGCCGACGAAGCGTGCGCTGCTGCGGCCGTGGGCAAGGGCGGCCAGCTCGGTGAGCAGGGCTTCCTGATCTGCCTCCGGCAGCAGGTGCAGCAGCGAAGTCTGGCTCAGGCGCTCGCGGGAAAAGCCCAGGCTGGCCTCCCAGGCCGGGTTGAGGGCCACTGGGGTCAGGTCTTTGTTGAGCACCGCGAGCAAGTCCTGGGACAGTTCCCAGGCACGGTCGCGTTCACGGGTGCGGCGCTCGACCCGTTCGCCGAGCATTTCGTTGAGCTGCTTGAGCGCCTGGGTTGCCTGGCGCTGGGTATGGATGTCCTGCAGTACACCGGAAAACCGCGTGCACTGGCCGTCGACGAACTGGCACTGGCCGCTGCTGAGCAACCAGCGCGGTTCCAGGCCGTTGGGTTGGGCGATGCGGAACTCGACCCGGTACAGGCCGTCGCTGTCCGGGCGCATGGCTTGTTCAACGGCATCGCGCACCTTGGGTTGGTCGTCGGGGTAGATGCCGGCGTAGAACACCTGCAGGTCCATCTCGGTATCGACCGGCAGGCCGAACAAGGTCTTGCAGCGGTGGTCCCAGATGAGCTGGCCCTGTTGCGGGCGGAAGTCCCAGGTGCCCATGCCGGCGGCATCGATGGCAATGCGCGCGCGTGCTTCGACATCGGCCAGGGCTTCCTCCGCGCGGCGACGGCGCTGGCGCTCCTGCACTTCGGTGAGGGCCCGGCGCACGGCTTTGGGGAGCAGCGGCAGGTTTTTCTTGAGCACATAGTCAGTGGCGCCCAGGCGGATCATTTCCACCGCATGCTCTTCGCCATAGATGCCCGAGAGGAAGATGAACGGCGTGTCGGGCGCCAGGCGCTGGGCGATGGCCAGTACATCGGTGCCGGAAGAGCCGGGCAGTACGCAGTCGCACAGGATCAGGTCGAAGTCGGCCTGAAGCAGGGCGTGCTCGAACCCGACGTGGTCGAACACCAGCTGCGATTGCACCTGCAACCCACTGCGCTCCAGGCACATCAAGGTCAGCTCGGCGTCCATCGAGCTGTCTTCGACCATCAACATTTTCAGCGGTGTCGGCAACATCTTGGTGCAGGCCTCAGTTGCTACCGCGCCGGTTCAGGCGCAGTGAACCGGGTGGCGGCTCGTTGAGCACCGCCCAGAACACGCCCAGGTCAGAAATCGCTGCGACGAACTCCTTGAACTCCACGGGCTTGACCACGTAGGCATTGACGCCCAGCTCATAGGCGCGCAACAGGTCAGGCTCTTCACGCGAAGAGGTCAGCATCACCGTCGGGATGCTTCGCAGCTCTGCGGTGGCGCGTACTTCCTTGAGCACTTCCAGGCCATCGACCTTGGGCAGTTTCAGGTCCAGCAGCAGGACCGCCGGGTTGCCATCGTCGCGATCGACGTAAGCGTTGCGCCGCAGCAGGTAGTCGAGTGCGTCGGCGCCGTCACGCAAGACGATGACTTCGTTGGCCAACTGGCTGCGCTCCAGGGCCAGGAGCGTCAGCTCCAGGTCCCGGGGGTTGTCTTCGACCAGCAGGATGGGCTTGAGCATGGTAATACGGGTACCTCAGGTAGTTGCCGGGTGGCGCGGCAGAGTGAAGTGGAAGCTGGCGCCCTGATCGACCTGGCCTTCGGCCCAGACCCGCCCGTCATGGCGCTCGATGATTCGCCGCACGCTGGCCAGGCCGATACCGGTGCCTTCGAAATCTTCCATGCGGTGCAGGCGCTGGAACACCCCGAACAGCTTGTTGGCGTAGGCCATGTCGAAGCCTACACCATTGTCGCTAATGTACACCTCGGTCTCGTCCTGGTGTTGGCGGGCGCGGATCGTGATGTGGGCAGGTTCACGGCCACGGGTGTACTTGATGGCATTGGCGATCAGGTTGTGCAAGGCCATGTTGATGAACGCCGGGTCGGCGATCACCTTGGGCAGTGGCGCGATGTCCCAGACGATTTCGCGGCCTTGGTAGTCGGGTGCCAGCTCCTGGCGGATGGCTTCGACCAGTGCGTTCAGGTCGACATCCGACAGGCGCAGTGCCGAGCGGCCCATCTGCGAAAAATTGAGCAGGTTGTCGACCAGGCTGCCCGCGAAACTCGCGGCCTCTTCGATGTGATGCAGGAAGCGTCGGCCGCGCTCGCTCAGGCCGTGGCCCTCGATTTCGCCCAGCAGCTCGGAATAGCCGGCGATGTGCCGCAGGGGCGCACGCAGGTCGTGGGACACACTGTAGGAAAAGGCCTCGAGTTCCTTGTTCGAGCGGCGTAGCTCATTGGCAAGCTGCGCCAGTTCCTCGGCCTTGCGCAGGACGATGCCGAGCACCGCCGTGCGCAGTTCGAGCACGCCCTCGATCACCAGCGGGCCCCATGGCTCACAGTAGCCACTGACCTGCTCCTGCCAATGTTCGAAGCTGTGCCGCGGGTTGAGCGCGCCCTGGGGGCTGACTTCCTTCTCGGGGCGCCCGGCCCAGTTGACCGTGCGCACCTGTTCGGGGCGAAACCACAGCAGGTAGTGCGAATGGATTTGCGAGATGGCCACCGCCAGCACGCCGCCGGCATGGGCCGCGAGCTCTGGCAGCTCATCTATGTCACGGCGCAGGTTGTCGCTGTGGAACACCGTCTCATCGCCGCGCCGGGTCAGCCAGTGCACCAGTGCCGTGACTTGTGCGGCCGGTGGCGTCTGGCCGATCAGGTCGCAGCGCTCGGCAGAAATCACTGCTGCGCCGCTGGCGTTGGCGAACGCCAGCAGCACCTCGGGCAGGTCACGCAGGCCGTCGCTGACGCTATCGTGGTCGGCCATCGACGAGATCATGCGCACGATATGCTGGCGCAGGTCGAGCAGCTGGCGGGTCTTGGCGTGCGATTCGCGGCTTTCGATCTGCAGAGACAGCACGCTGGCCAGCAATTCGCAGGCGGTGCGGGTGCGCAGCTCGACCGCGCGCGGCTGGGCGTGGTGACAGGAGATCAGGCCCCACAGCTCGCCATCTACCACGATCGATAACGACATCGACGCCAGGGTGCCCATGTTGCGCATGTACTGCAGGTGCACTGGCGACACGCTGCGCAGGGCGGCGAAGCTCATGTCCAGGGGCTTGCCGGTGCGCGGGTTGTTCGCAGGCAGCAGCGGCGAGGCCTGGTAGTTGGCATCCTCGATCACACGGATGCGGTTGACCCGGTACAGGTCGCGGGCCTGGCGCGGGATGTCCGAGGCTGGGAAGCACAGGCCAAGGTAGCGCGGGTAACCAGCGTCGGCGAGTTCGGCCAGCACCTGACCATTGCCCTCAGCGTCGAAGCGGTAGGCCTTGACCCGACCGAAACCGGTGAGGCGCTTGACCTGCACCACGCACTGCTGCAGCAGCTCTTCCAGGCTGTCGGCGTTGTGCAGGCTGCTGACGAAACCGCGCACCAACGGGTAGTAGTCACCCTGGTCGGCCAGGTCGACGGGCGGGCGCAAGGGTTCGAATTCGGCGATCAGCACCTGATCGTGGCGGTGAGTCAGCAGGCGCAAGGTGTCGGCGAAGGGGGCGCCTTGGCGCAAGCGTACGTCGCCGATATGAAACGGGAATGCCTCGTCTTCAGGCAGGCGTTCGAGCTGAGTGCGCAAGTCAAAACTTTCGCTGACCACGTCGGCGAAGTTGCAGCCGATCAGCTCCCGCGCTGGCACGCCCAACCAGCGTTCGACGTTCTCACTGGCCTGGAGGACGCGCAGGTCGCATTCATCCAGCACCAGCAGAAAGCCATGCGGCTGAATGCTGCCGGGTATCTGGATCGGCTCCTGGGCGCAGCGCTCCACGGCTGCGGCGAGCGCGTTGTCTGCAGTCGTCAATGGAAACGCTCCTGTCAATTTGTTCCATGCATGCCGTATGTATCGGATCACGGCGGTTGGCTGTCAGGCACGGTACCAGATTGTTGGCCGTTTTACCGGCCTATGGCCATTGGAGGCATGAGATGGCCAGGGGTTCGCCTGGGTTGGCAAATTTCTTGCCGGTTGGCTAGCGCTTTGTCATTAGCTCAAAAGAATGGCATGGCGCCATCACGCTTCTGCCACCTGCTGCTACGCTCAAATTCACAGTAGAAGAACAAGGAACATCCAGTGACGGAACGCTTTGTGGCCGCGCTGTTTGGCCTGTTGTTGAGCGGCAGTGCCGTAGCGGCGGACTTCCTGGTAGAGGTGCGGGTGCTGGTGCAGCGTGGCTGCATGCTGGTCACCCAGCCGCGTGACGCGGGCGCCCAGGCCCTGGGTCTTATTGACCTGGGCAGTACCGCTCGTCTGGATGGCCCGGATGCGCCATTGAGTGGCGTATTGCTCAACAAGCGCCCGCCACGCCTGGAATGCAACCCTGACACGCCTTATCAGGTGCGCGTCGACGGCGGCCAGCACGGCGGTGTCGGCGAACTGCGTTTCCTCGCCAGTGAAGATGCCAAGGCCAGACCAATTCCCTATCGCCTGTACCGCGATGCTGCCTGGCGTGAGCCGGTGGTCGTCGGTGAGCCCCATGCTGCACGCGTATCAGACAGCGGTTCGGTTGTACTGCCGCTGTACGCCCGTATCGACAAGCTGGCCTGGGTGCCTCGGGCCGGGCAGTACGCCGATCTGCTGAAAATCACCGTCACCTGGTAGCGAGGCCACCATGCACAAGGACGTCATGCCATGAACCGCACTTCGCTCCTGTTGCTCAGCCTCGGCCCGCTGCTGTTGCCCGGCGGCGCTGTGCATGGCACCACCACCGGGTTCATCCAGGCGCGCCTGGTGATCAGCGCCGCTTGTCAGATCAACAGCGGCGACCAGCCGCCCGCCACCTTGGGCAACCCTGGCCTGATGGATTTTGGCCAGCGCGGCCCGAACTGGGATGCGCCGTTGCGCAGCCGGGTTGACGAGGCGGGCGGAGAAGGCAGCTTGCAGATCAGTTGCACGCCCGAGGTGCGGGCTTTCAATGTGCGCATCAATGGTGGCCTGAATGGCGACGATGGTGTGCGTCGGCTCAGCAATGGCCGCGAAATGATCCCCTATCAGCTGGCGGTCGACCCCGGTGGCAACAGCCGCTACGGCATCGGCCAGGCCCGTGCTTTCACCATCAGCAGTACCGAGCAGATCCCGATTCCCATCTACGGCGTAGTGGTGGCGCAACCGCGCTCGCTGCCGGCCGGGCTGTACCGCGACACCTTGAGAGTGACCCTGGACTGGTAAACGACGCAAGGAGACTCCGATGCGAACGACTTTCCCTCGCTGCATGCTCGCCGGCTTCGGCCTGGCCATGGCAGTTCACGCCCAGGCCGCCACGGTGACCGGGAACATCACCTCGACCCTGACCCTGACCTCGGCTTGCCAGGTCAACGGCGCCGGCGGCACCACAGGGTTGAACTTCGGTAACCTGAATTTCGGGACCGCCGATGCCCTGTTCACCACCGCCAACGCCCAAGTGCTGGGCGGTGGCGGCGGTGCCATGAGCATCCTGTGCTCGGCCGGCACGGTGCCGGTGATCAAGGTGCGCGCCGGTACCCATGATGGCCAGTCGAGCGGTGGCACCCGGGCCCTGGCTGATGGTGCAGGCAACTTTGTGCCGTACGACTTCTATACCGATGCAGGGCGAACCCAATTGCTGGCGGTCGACGGCACTATCACCCTGCCAACCAGTACCGGCGTGGCGCAGACCGTCAACCTGTACGGCCAGGCGCGCGGCAAGGCGGGCCTGCCGGCAGGTACGTATACCGACACCGTTGCCGTCGAGCTGTCGTTCTGAGCCATGTGCGCCTGCATGCGCACATGGCTCGGCGGGTGCCTGGTGGGGGGTGGCGTGTTGTTGGCCGCGCCTCTGGATGCGGCTACCAGCAGCACCTTCCAGGTGAGCGCGCAGATCGTTGCCGGCTGCCTGGTGGTGGGCGGTGTGACCAGCTATGGCGTGCTCAATTTCGGCACCCAGTCGGCGCTGGCCACCAGTACCCTGAGTACCTCGCTGGGAGGGACCACGGTGACCTTCCAGTGCACGCCAGGGGTGGCCCTGAGCATGAGCCTGGACGGCGGCCAGAACAGCGCCAGTGGCACGCGCAACCTCAAGCGCACCGGCGGCACACAAGTGCTGGCCTACCAGTTGTACCGGGACGCGGCCTTCAGCCAGGCCTTGGGCATCGGCCAGAGCGTGACGGTGAGTTACACGGATGCCACAGCTATCAAATTGCCGGTGTATGGCCGTACCCAGTTGCCCGGCACCTTGCCGGCCGGGACCTACACCGATGTGGTGCAAGTATCGGTGACCTGGTGAACACACCAGCACCCAAGAAAAAGAAACCAAGGAGAGTGGCATGGGGGTAGGCGCGAAGTGGGCGCAGGGTGTAATCGGTTTGTTGCTACTGGCGAGCCTGCCGGTGAAGGCAGCCACTTCAGTGCTGATCTGGCCGATCGACCCGGTGCTGGAGGCCGACCAGAAGGCTGGTGCGCTGTGGCTGGAGAATCGCGGCTCGGCCCCGGCCAGCCTGCAGGTTCGAGTGTTCGCCTGGCGCCAGGGCGACTATCAGGAGCAGTACCAGGCCCAGCGCGAAATCATCGGTAGCCCGCCGGTGGCCAACATCCCCCCAGGTCAGAAGCAACTGATACGCCTGACCCGCACCGGCAGCTCGCCGGCCGGTCAGGAGCAGGCCTACCGGATCATCATCGATGAAATCCCTTCGCCCTTGCCGGCCGATGCTGGCAGCTCGGGCACCACGGCAGCAATCCGCCTGCAGATGCGTTATTCCGTGCCGCTGTTCGTCTACGGCGAGGGGCTGTGGGGCAAGGCCGACCCGGAGGGCAAGCGCAATGCCGCCGGGGTCGGCACGCCGCAGCTGAGCTGGCGCCCAGTGACGGTGCAGGGCAAACCCTATGTGGAAATGCGCAACACCGGCCCGGTGCATGCGCGCCTGACCGATGTGGTGGTGCAGCAGGGCGGCCAGGCCAAGCCTTTGGCCGAAGGCCTGCTCGGCTATGTTTTGCCAGGTGCCAGCATGCGCTGGCCGGCGCCGGTGGCGCCGAACGCTGGCAGCGTGATCAAGGGGAGGGTGAACGGCCAGGAAACAGCCGAAGCGATCCGGCAAGGGCAATGAGCCCTCCGCCGTATGAAGGGCAAGGGCCATGGAGGACCTGGCAATGGTCGGAATCCGTGTGTGAGATGGCTGTCGCGGGCTTCGCGCCGCTGGTGCCTGGGGCTGACCTTGTTCGGCCCCTGCCTTGCGCTGGCCGACGACCTGCCACCGCCGCCCGGCGAGTCCATGGCCATCGCCGACGCCACGCTGTACCTGGACCTGCTGGTGAACCAGATGCCCAGGGCTGAGCTGGTGCCAGTGCAGCAACGTGCCGGGCGCCTGTACCTGGACAACGACGTGCTGCGCAGCCTGGGCGTCAAGCTGCCGGGCGACCCGCAGGGTGAGGTGGCGCTGGACGATGTGGCGGGCCTGCATGCCGATTACGATAGCCAGAACCAGCGCCTGTTGCTGCAGGTGCCTGCGGCCTGGCTGCCGGACCAGCAGGTCGGCGACCGCGGCCTGTACCCGGCCAGCGAGGCGCGCAGCAGTTTTGGCGCCTTGTTCAACTACGACGTGTACCTCAACGACACCGATGACGGCGGCTCCTACCTGGCCGCCTGGAACGAGCTGCGCCTGTTCGACAGCTGGGGCACGTTCTCGAGCACCGGCCAGTGGCGCCAGTCGTTCAATGGCGCGCAAGATGACAGCCGCCAAGGCTTCCTGCGCTACGACACCACCTGGCGTTTCACCGACGAACAACGCCTGCTGACCTATGAGGCTGGCGACTTCGTTACCGGGGCCTTGCCCTGGACCAGCTCGGTACGGGTCGGCGGCATTCAACTGTCGCGTGACTTTGGCGCGCGCCCAGACCTGGTCACCTACCCCTTGCCGGCGTTTGCCGGTGAAGCGGCGGTGCCGACCTCGCTGGACCTGTTCATCAATGGCTACAAGTCCAGCACCACCGAATTGCAGCCAGGCCCGTACACCCTGACCAACGTGCCGTTCATCAATGGTGCCGGTGAGGCAGTGGTAGTGACCACTGACGCCCTTGGCCGGCAGGTGTCCACCACCTTGCCGTTCTACGTCACCAGCAGCCTGCTGCAAAAAGGCCTGTCGGACTTCTCGGTGGCCGCCGGTAGCCTGCGTCGCGACTATGCCGTGGAAGACTTCGGTTACGGTACCGGTGTTGCCTCGGCCAGCCTGCGCCATGGCATCAGCGACAATTTCACCGTGGAAACCCATGCCGAGACCGCCGATTCGCTGCTGCTGGGTGGCCTGGGCGGCAACATGCGCGTGGGCACGTTCGGCGTGCTCAATGCGGCCTTGGCGCAGAGCCAGTTCGAGGGTGAGAAGGGCCACCAGGTCGCCCTCGGCTACCAGTACAACAGCCAGCGCTTCGGCTTCAACTATCAGCGTGTGCAACGCCACGGCGAGTATGCCGACCTGACCCGGGTCGACATTCCCGACATGCAGCTGAGCCAGCGTAGCGAGCAGGTGACCCTGAGCGTCAACCTCAACCAATACGGCAGCCTGGGCGCCGGCTATTTCGATGTTCGCGCCGGCGATGGCACGCGCACCCGGCTGATCAACCTGAGCTGGAGCAAGCCGCTGTGGGGTAACAGCAGCCTGTACCTGTCGGCCAACCGCGAGGTCGGCGACAGTAACTGGGCGGTGCAGGCGCAGGTGGTGATCCCGTTCGATTTCGGCAGCACCCTGGCGGTGAGCACCGAGCGCAGCAAGGACGGCGAGAGCCTGCAACGGGTCAACTACAGCCGTGCGGTGCCAGTGGGCGGTGGCGTGGGCTACAACCTCGGCTATGCCAGCGGTAGCGACCGCGATGCCTATCGCCAGGCAGACGTCACCTGGCGCATGCAGTCGGTGCAGTTGCAGGCCGGTGTGTACGGCAGCAGTGGCGAGATGACCCGCTGGGCCGATGCCAGTGGTTCGCTGGTGTGGATGGATGCCGGTGTATACGCGGCCAACCGTATCGACGATGCCTTTGTGGTGGTCAGTACCAGCGGCTACGCCGACGTGCCGGTGCGCTACGAGAACCAGGAAATCGGCCGCACCGACCGCAGCGGTCACCTGCTGGTGCCGTACAGCAGCGGCTACTATCGCGGCAAGTACGAGATCGACCCGATGAACCTGCCGCCCGACGTGCTGGCCGCCGAAGTCGAGCAACGGGTGGCAGTGCGCCGTGGCAGCGGCTACCTGCTGGAATTCCCGCTCAAGCGGGTGCTGGCGGCGAGCATCGAGCTGGTCGACGGTAACCAGCAACCCTTGAAGCTCGGTAGCAAGGTCAACCACCAGGAAAGCGGCAGCCAGGCCGTGGTCGGTTGGGATGGGCTGGTATACCTGGAGAACCTGTCGCCGCACAACCGCCTGCAGGTAATGCTGGAAGGAGGAGGGCAGTGCGTGGTCGAATTCGATTTGCCCGATACGCAAGGTACAGTCCCGCTGATCGGCCCGCTGGTGTGCCGATGAAGCGGCTATGGTGTGCGCTGCTGATGCTGCCTGCGGGTTCCGCCTGGGCATTGTGTTCGTCCGTGCCCACGTTGCCGGCGGCGTTCGGAACGATCAACTCGACCTTGGTACGCACCACTGTGCAGACCGCTTCGTCGACCAACTCGGGGCTGCAGTGCACGGGGTCCCTGCTGAGCCTGCTGACCTCCACCGACCACTTCAACGCCACCATCACCTCGGCCTCGGGCACCAGCGGCCTGGTCGGCCCCACCGGCGACGTCATCGGCTACACCCTGTACGCCGATAACAGCACCAACTACCCGATCAGCCGCGGCGTGCAGTTCGACTTCGCCCGCAACGGCATCATCGACTTGCTCGGCCTGCTTGGCGGCACCACGCCCAAGTCCGTGCCGCTTTACTTGCGCACCCAGGTGGGCAGCAACGTCGCGGCAGGTCTGTACCAGGAAAACCTCACGGTTGCCTGGAGCTGGAACTACTGCTCCGGCATCGGCGTTGGTGCCATCTGCCTCGGGCGTGACATCGGTTCAGGGACCCAGAACCTGACTGTCACCCTGACCGTGAGCAACGACTGCCAGATCACCACACCCAACATCAGCTTCGGCAGCGCGCCGGTGGTGGCCGGGTTCGGTACGGTAAGCCAGAGCGTGAGCCTGTCTTGCACCAAAGGCAGTGCCTATACGGTGGGCTTGAATGATGGGGAGAACGTATCGGGCGGGCGGCGACGGATGAAGTCCACGGCGGGCAACTACCTGGCCTATGACATCTTCAAGAGCGCAGGGACTGTGCGCTGGGGGTCGCTGACTACCGCCCGGCGCTCGAGTAGCGATGCTGACGTGAACCCAGGCAACGGGACGGGGACGGGTAGCCAGATATTCAACTACAACGCCAAGGTCTACACCGACCAGGCCACGCCGCCGGCGGCGAGTTACCTCGACAATGTGATTCTGGATGTGCAGTTCTGAAGGTGCAAACCTGTATCGGCCCCTTCGCGGGTAAACCC